>JAITWU010000338.1 GCA_031285115.1 Azonexus sp.
CCGTCATTTTGGGCGGCGACGGCAAGGGGCAGGATTTTTCGCCGCTCGCGCCGGCGCTCAAACAACATGGCCGCGCCGTCGCGCTGATTGGCCGCGACGCGCCGCTGGTCGCTGCGGCGATTGCCGCCTGCGGCCTGCCGCAACAACATTGCGCCGACATGGCCGAGGCCGTGCGCTGGCTCGCGGCACAAGCGCACAGCGGCGATTGCGTCCTGCTCTCGCCCGCCTGCGCCAGCCTCGACATGTATCGCAATTACGCGCACCGGGCCGAAGCCTTCATTGCCGCCGTCCGGGAGTTGTCATGCTGATTGCCGCTCTCGACGCGCCGAGAAAGCCCGTGGCGGAAATCGACTACGCCCTGTTGTGGGGCATTTTGCTGCTCCTGTTTGGCGGTCTGGTGATGGTCTATTCGTCGTCGATTGCTACGGCGGAGGGCAGCCGCTTCACCAATAATCAGCCCGCCTACTATCTGGTGCGCCACGGCGTTTTCATGTGCGTCGGCCTCATCGCCGCCGCCGTCGCTTTTCAGATACCGCTCACGCTGTGGCAGAAATACGCGCCCTGGCTCTTCCTCATCGGCGTCGCGCTGCTGGCGATTGTCCTCATCCCCGGCCTTGGCCGCGATGTCAATGGCGCCCGCCGCTGGCTGCCGCTCGGTTTCGCCAATCTGCAACCGTCGGAATTGATGAAGCTCTTTGCCGTGCTCTACACCGCCGATTACACGGTGCGCAAAATCAATGTCATGCACGATCTGAAACAGGCGTTTCTGCCGATGTTCGGGGCGATGGCCCTGGTCGGCATGTTGCTCCTCAAAGAACCGGATTTCGGCGCTTTTGTCGTCATCATCACCGTCGCTATGGGCATTCTCTTTCTCGGCGGCCTCAAGGCGCGGCTGTTTGCTCTCCTCACCGTCGGTCTTCTGATCGCCTTCGCCATTCTGATCGTCGTCTCGCCCTACCGCCGCGACCGCATTCTCGGCTTCATGGACCCGTGGGCCGACGCCTATGGCGACGGCTACCAGTTGTCGCACTCGCTGATCGCCTTTGGCCGGGGCGAATGGTTTGGCGTTGGCCTCGGCGGCTCGGTTGAAAAACTCTTTTATCTGCCGGAAGCCCACACCGATTTTCTCCTCGCCGTGATTGCCGAAGAACTGGGTTTCTTCGGCGTGCTCGCCGTCGTCCTGCTCTTTGCCCTGGTCGTCCAGCGCGCCTTCGCCATTGGCCGCCGCTGCGTCCAGCTCGACCGCCTCTACCCGGCGCTGGTGGCGATGGGCATCGGCATCTGGATCGGCGTCCAGTCCTTCATCAACATGGGCGTGAACATGGGGGTGCTGCCGACCAAGGGGCTGACCCTGCCGCTGATGAGCTTCGGCGGCTCCGGCATCCTCGCCAACTGCGTGGCGCTGGCGATCCTGCTTCGGGTCGATTGGGAGAATCGCCAACTGATGCGCGGGAGCAAGCTATGAGAAAAACCATTCTCATCATGGCGGGCGGCACCGGCGGGCATATTTTTCCGGCGCTGGCGGTGGCCCGCAAAATGCGCGATGCCGGATGGCGCGTGGCCTGGCTCGGCAATCCCGATGGCATGGAGGCGCGGCTGGTGACGCCGCATGGTTTCGAGATGGTCTGGGTCAAATTCGCGGCGCTGCGCGGCAAGGGCCTGGCGCGCAAACTGCTGCTGCCGTTCAATCTGGCGCGCGCTTTCGCCCAGGCGTTCAAGTCGCTGCGCCAGATTCGCCCGGATGTCGTGCTCGGCATGGGCGGTTACATCACTTTCCCCGGCGGCGTGATGGCGGCGCTGACCGGCGTGCCGCTCGTGCTGCACGAGCAGAACGCCGTCGCCGGTCTCGCCAATCGCGTCCTGGCCCGCCTCGCCAGGCGCGTTCTCAGCGGTTTTCCCGAGGCGCTGCCCAAGGCCGAATGGCTGGGCAACCCGGTGCGCGACGAGATTGCCGCGCTGCCGCCGCCCGCCGAGCGGTTTGCCGGACGCGAAGGCGCTTTGCGCCTGCTGGTCATCGGCGGCAGCCTCGGGGCGCGCGCCTTGAACGAAGCCGTGCCGCAGGCGATGGCTCTGCTGGCGGCTGACCAGCAGCCGGAAATCGTCCATCAGGCGGGCGAAAAGATGATCGACCAGCTCAAGGCCAATTACGCCGCCGTCGGCGTCGCCGCCCACTGCGTTCCTTTTATCGAAGACATGGCCGGGGCTTACGCCTGGGCCGATCTGGTCATCTGCCGGGCCGGGGCGCTGACGGTTGCGGAACTGGCGGCGACCGGCGTCGCCAGCATTCTCGTGCCTTACCCCCATGCCGTCGACGACCACCAGACCGCCAACGCCCGCTTTCTCGCCAGCGTCGGCGGCGCTTTTTTGTTGCCGCAAGACGAGCTTTCCGCCGACAACATTGCGCTGATCCGCAACTACAGTCGCCATCAATTGCTCGAAATGGCCGAACAGGCGCGCAGTCTCGCCCGCCAGGAAGCCGCTGGCGACGTCGCCTTTGCCTGCGCCGAGGCAGCGAAATGAACAGGGATCAGGCATCAGGGATCAGGAATCAGGTGAGTTTCCGCGCCTGCGGCGCGCATGAATACCTGACACCCGATCCCCGATGTCTGATTCCTGACTCCTGAAACCTGAAACCTGATGAAACACAAAGTCAAACACATCCATTTCGTTGGCGTCGGCGGTTCCGGCATGAGCGGCATTGCCGAGGTGCTGGCTCACCTCGATTACACCGTCAGCGGTTCCGACCTCGCCGCCAGCGCGACGACGCGGCGTCTTGAAGGCGAAGGCGTCAAGGTCAGCATCGGCCACGCCGCCGGTCATATCGCCGGGGCCGATGTCGTCGTCGTGTCGACCGCCGTCAAGGCCGATAACCCGGAAGTGGTCGCCGCCCGCGAGAAAAAAATTCCCGGTGTGCCGCGCGCCCAGATGCTCGCCGAACTGATGCGCCTGAAACGCGGTATCGCCATCGCTGGCACACATGGCAAAACCACCACGACCAGCCTCGTCACGAGCATTCTCGCGGCGGGCGGCATCGACCCGACTTTCGTCATCGGCGGGCGTTTGAACGCCGCCGGGGCCAACGCCAAGCTCGGCAGCGGCGATTTTCTCGTCGCCGAGGCCGATGAGTCGGATGCCTCCTTCCTCTTTCTCTCGCCGATGCTGGCCGTCGTCACCAATATCGACGCCGACCACATGGAAACCTACGGCCACGATTTCGAGCGTTTGAAGGGGGCGTTTGTCGATTTTCTCAACCGCCTGCCCTTTTACGGCGTCGCCGTGCTCTGCGCTGATGACCCCAACGTGCGGGCGATCATGCCGCAGGTGAGCAAGCAGATCGTCACCTATGGCCTGTCGCCCGACTGCAATGTGTACGCCGAAAATATTGTGGCCGACAGCGGCCAGATGCGCTTTGACTGCGTGCGCGTCAATGGCGGCGTCAGCCGCTTGCCGGTCACGCTCAATGTTCCCGGCGTGCACAATGTGCTCAACGCCCTGGCGGCGATTGCCATCGCCAGCGAGGTGCAGATTCCGGATGCCGCCATCGTCAGCGCCCTCGCCGAATTCAGCGGCGTTGGCCGCCGCTTCCAGCGTTACGGCGAAGTCGCCTTGCCCGGCGGCGGCAGTTTTACGCTGATCGACGATTACGGCCATCATCCGGTCGAAATGGCGGCGACGCTCGCCGCCGCCCGTGGCGCTTTCCCCGAGCGCCGTCTGCTGCTCGCTTTTCAGCCGCACCGCTACACGCGGACGCGCGATTGTTTCGAGGATTTCGTCAAGGTTTTGAGCACGGTCGATGCGCTTTGCCTGGCCGAAGTCTATGCCGCTGGCGAAGCGCCGATTGTCGCTGCCGATGGCCGTTCGCTCGCCCGGGCGCTCCGCGTCGTCGGCAAGGTCGAGCCGGTTTTTGTCGAGGACATCGCGGCGTTGCCGCAAACCATTCTTGAAGCCGCCCGCGCTGGCGACGTGGTGTTGTGCATGGGCGCTGGCTCCATCGGCGGCGTGCCGGGCAAAATCGTGGAGATGACGGCATGAGCGCCATGCGTGATTTCGGCAAAGTTGCGGTGCTGCTGGGCGGCGATTCCGCCGAGCGCGACGTCTCGCTCAACAGCGGCGGACGGGTGCTCGCCGCTTTGCAGGGGCAGGGCATCGACGCCCATGCCTTCGACCCGGCGAGCGAGCCGCTCGCCGCCTTGAAAAACTACGACCGCGCCTTTATCGCCCTGCACGGGCGGCATGGCGAGGACGGCGCGATTCAGGGGGCGCTCGAACTCATGCGCATTCCCTACACCGGCTCCGGCGTCATGGCGTCCGCCATCGGCATGGACAAATTCCGCACCAAGCTCCTGTGGCGGGCCGCTGGTTTGCCGACGCCGGATTACGCGCTGCTCACCGCCGCCAGCGACTTTGCCGCCATCGAGCGGACGCTCGGTTTGCCGCTGTTCGTCAAACCGGCGCGCGAAGGTTCGTCGATTGGCATCAGCAAAGTCAAAGCGCCGGGCGAACTGGCCGCAGCCTATGTCGAAGCGGCCCGCCATGATCCGCTGGTGCTCGCCGAAAAAGGCGTCATGGGTGGCGAATACACGGTCGGCATCGTTGGCGACACGGCCCTGCCGATTGTCAAAATCGAACCGGCGACCGACTGGTACGACTATGAAGCCAAATACCACCGCGACGACACGCGCTATCTCTGCCCCTGCGGCTTGAGCGGCGACAAAAAAGCCGAGATCAAAAACGGCGCGCTCGAAGCCTTCCGCCTCATCGGCGGGCGCGGCTGGGGGCGGGTCGATTTCCTCATGGACGAAGCCGGTCGCCACTATTACCTCGAAGTGAACACCGCGCCCGGCATGACCGATCACTCGCTGCTGCCGATGGCCGCCCGCGCCGCCGGTCTCGACTATCCGGCGCTGGTGCGCCGCGTTCTTGAACTGGCGGCGAACGACTGAGACGATGAATGTGGAACAAACCGCACTTGCTCAACGCCCTGGCCGACCTGCTCCTGCTCGTCGCGGCGGCGGCCGCCCTGGCCGCCGGGGCGGTCTGGCTGGTGCGCGTGCCAGCGCTACCGGTCGAGCGGGTCGATTTCACTGCGCCGCTCGACAACACCCGGCGCGAGGAGGTCGAGCGGGTGTTGCAGCCGACGCTCAAGGGCAATTTTTTCAGCATCAATCTGGAAGCCGTGCGCGGCGCGCTGGAGCGTCTGCCCTGGGTGCGCAAGGCGCAGGTGCGGCGCATCTGGCCGGCGCGGCTGGAAATCGCGGTCGAAGAACACAAGGCCGTCGCCCGCTGGGGCGAGGGCAAGGGCGAGCTGGTCAACCGTTACGGCGAGGTTTTTACGGCCATGACGAGTGAAAACAAACTGGCGGCGCTGCCGCTCCTCTACGGCCCGGCGGGCGCCGCGCCGGAAGTGCTGACGCGCTATGGCGAACTGGTCGAGCAATTCGCCAAAGTCGGCGAAAAGCCCGTGCAGTTGCTGCTGACGCCGCGTCTGGCCTGGCAGTTGAAGCTCGCCAGCGGCATGGCGGTCAATCTTGGCCGCGAGCAGGCGAAAGCGCCGTTGAGCGAGCGGCTGCGGCGGTTTCTTGAAGTTTGGCCGGAAAAAATCGGCAAATTGGCGACGCGCCCGGAAATGATTGATTTGCGGTATCCAAATGGTTTCGCCATGCGTTTTGCAGGCGAGGGGAAGGGAAAGTAAGAAGATGGCAAGGGATAACAAGGACATCATCGTCGGCCTCGACATCGGCACCTCGAAAATCATCGCGCTGGCCGCGGAAATCGACGCCGAAGGCAAGCTCAACGTGATCGGCATGGGGTCGCAGGATTCGCGCGGGCTGAAAAAAGGCGTCGTGGTCAATATCGAGGAGACCGTGCACACCATCAGCCGCGTCATCCAGGAAGTCGAACTGATGGCCGACTGCAAGGTGCGCGATGTGTACACCGGCATCGCTGGCAGCCATATCAAGAGCTTCAATTCCAACGGCATGGTGGCGATCAAAGACAAGGAAGTGACCCAGGCCGACATCGAGCGCGTGATTGAGACGGCCAAGGCGATGCCGATTCCGGCCGATCAGGAAGTGCTGCACATCCTCACCCAGGAATTTGTCATCGACGGCCAGGACGGCATCCGCGAACCAATCGGCATGAGCGGGATGCGCCTCGAAGTGAGGACTCACATTGTCACCGGCGCGGCTTCCGCCGCCCAGAATATCGTCAAGTGCGTGCGCCGCTGCGGGCTGGAAGTCAATGATCTGGTCTTGCAGCCGCTGGCTTCGAGCTACGCCGTGCTCTCGGAAGATGAAAAAGATCTCGGCGTCTGCCTCATCGACATCGGCGGCGGCACCACCGATCTCGCCGTGTGGACGCAGGGCGCGATCCGCCACACTTCGGTCATCCCGATTGCTGGCGATCAGGTCACCAACGATATTGCGATGGCGCTCAGGACGCCAACGCGCGAAGCCGAGGACATCAAGTGCAAATACGGCTGCGCCCTCTCGCAACTCGCTGACGCCACCGCCAATCTCGATGTCGCTGGCGTCGACGACCGGCCCAGCCGCAAACTTTCGCGCCGGGCGCTCGCCGACGTGATCCAGCCGCGCGTCGAAGAACTGTACGAACTGATCCAGCACGAACTGCGCCGCGCCGGTTTCGAGGAGGTTTTGTCGTCGGGCATCGTGCTCACCGGCGGGGCCAGCGTCATGCCCGGCATGGTCGAGCTGGGCGAGGAGATTTTCCACATGCCGGTGCGTTTGGGCAGCCCGAAATACACCGGGAGTCTTGCCGATGTCGTGCAGTCGCCGCGCTTTTCAACCGCCTGCGGTCTGTTGCTCGAAGCCCAGGCGCAACGCAGGCGCGGCCAGAATATTCAGGAAAAACAAGGGATTGGCGACGTCATCAAGAGCATGAAGACGTGGTTTGTGAAGAATTTTTGAGCAGCATTTCACTTTTTTTCAGAGGAGGTAGTCATGTTTGAAATTATCGACAAAGACGAGCTGGGCACCGTCATCAAGGTGTTCGGCGTCGGCGGCGCGGGCGGCAACGCCATCGAGCACATGATCCGCGAAGGGGTAAACGGCGTGCACTTCATCGCCGCCAACACCGACGCCCAGGCGCTGGCGAGGAACGCCGCGCCGACCAAGCTGTCACTCGGCAACAGCGGGTTGGGCGCTGGCGCCAAGCCGGAAAAGGGGCAGGAGGCGGCGCAGATGCACCGCGAAGAAATCCGCGCCTGTCTCGATGGCGCGCACATGGCCTTCATTACCGCTGGCATGGGCGGCGGCACCGGCACCGGCGCGGCTCCGGTCGTTGCCGAAGTCGCCCGCGAAATGGGCATTTTGACCGTTGGCGTCGTCACCAAACCCTTCGCCTTCGAGGGCGGCAAGCGCATGAAAGCGGCGGAAGGCGGCATTGCCGAGTTTTCCAAGCATGTGGATTCGCTGATCGTCATCCTCAACGACAAATTGATGGAAGTGATGGGCGAAGACGCCGATGTCGACGACTGCTTCAAGGCCGCCGACGACGTGCTGAGAAATGCCGTCGGCGGCATCGCCGAAATCATCACCTATCCCGGTCTGGTCAACGTCGACTTTGAAGACGTGCGCACGGTAATGAGCGAAATGGGCCGCGCCATGATGGGTTCGGCGGTCGCCGAAGGCGTCGACCGGGCGCGCATCGCCGCTGAACAGGCGGTTGCTTCGCCGCTCCTCGAAGGCGTCAATCTCTCCGGGGCCAAGGGCGTGCTGGTCAATATCACCGCCGCCAAGGGCAATCTCAAAATGAAGGAAGTCAATGAGGTGATGAACACCGTCAAAGCCTTTGCCGCCGAAGACGCACACATCATTTTCGGCGCCGTCTACGACGAGTTGATGGGCAATGCCCTGCGCGTCACCGTGGTCGCCACCGGCCTCGGCCAGGCCGCCGTCCGGCGGCAGACCTTCGAGGTCATCAACACGCCGATGGTCGAGGTGATGGCGACCGGCACCTCGGACGCCGTGGCTTTCAGCAATCCCGCCATCGACTACAACCAGTTGGCCGAAGTGCCCGCCGTCATCAGAAAGCCGCCGCGCAATGTCAGCGTCGAGGCGCTGGCCAACAGCGGTGTCGATCGCTACGACATTCCGGCTTTTTTGCGCAAACAGGCGGATTGAATAACCGCCACATTCTCTGAAAAAGGGCGGCGGCGCGTTGTGCTACAATGCGCCGCCTTCCCCAATCCATTCAAATACTTGGCTCGCTGTTTTCTCCTTTTATGCTCAAGCAACGCACCTTGAAAACCATCACCCGCGCCTCCGGCGTCGGTTTGCATGGTGGCGTCAAGGTCAACATCGCCTTGCGCCCGGCGGCGCCCGATACCGGCATCGTCTTTCGCCGCACCGATTTGCCGCAGGCGGTCGATATTCCGGCCAGCGCCACGCTCGTCGGCGATACGCGGATGTGCTCCTGCCTTGAAAAAGATGGCGTCAAAGTCGGCACCATCGAGCATCTGATGTCGGCCTTCGCCGGTTTGGGCATCGACAACGCCTGGGTCGATCTCGACGCGCCGGAAGTGCCGATTCTCGACGGCTCGGCTTCGCCCTTCGTCTTTCTCATTCAATCGGCGGGCATTGAAGAACAAAACGCCGCCAAAAAATTTATCCGCGTCACCCGCCCGGTCGAAGTCAGGGACGGCGACAAATGGGCGCGCTTCGAGCCTTACGAGGGCTATCGCCTGTCCTTCTCCATCGTTTTCAACCATCCGGCCATCGACAAATCGGCGCAACAGGCGACGATGGATTTCGCCGAGCAGTCCTACGCCCGCGAAATCGCCCGCGCCCGCACCTTCGGTTTCATGCAGGAAGTCGAATATCTGCGCGAAAACGGCCTGGCGCTCGGCGGTGGTCTGGAAAACGCCATCGTCCTCGACGAATATCGCGTCCTCAATCAGGATGGTCTGCGTTACGGCGACGAATTCGTCAAACACAAAATTCTCGATGCCGTGGGCGACCTCTACCTCGTCGGCCATCCGCTCTTGGCCGCCTATTCTTCGCACAAAGGCGGCCACGCGCTCAACAACCTGCTCGCCCGCCACTTGCTCAATACCCGTGACGCTTGGGAAATGGTCAGCTTTTCCGAGACCGCCCCGGCCCCGGCTGGCGTTACCCGCTGGCTGACGCAAGTCGCCTGAGCCGCGCCGCATGTGGCTGCTGCGCCTTCTCGCCGGCATTCTGGTGATTGCCATTGGCGCGGGGCTGCTGATTTATTTCATCACCGGCAAGCGCGACTGGCTCAACCTCTCCTGGCGCTTGTTGCGCTGGGGCATCGTCTTTGCGCTGCTGGTTTTTGCCCTGCTGTTTCTTGAGCGCCTCGCCGTCATTCCGCTCTAGCAACGCGCGCCAGCAACCCCGTCAAAGCCCCCTTCAAGGCCCCTTCCGGCAACTTGCCGGAAGCCGCTTCGAGACTCGAAACGGCCTTGGCCGAGAGCGGTTTTGGCGACGAACTGATTGATCTTAAAGGCAATTGCCGGGGTTGTACTTTGACCAACATGCCATTACACTCAATGCCTTGTTTTGATAATTCGTCGCACAGACGCTGACTCATCTGGCGTAATTTGGCGGCGACCGCGCCGTTTTCGGTGTGGATAACGACGGTTCCCAACTTGTAATTGGCAATATGCGCGGCGTCCCGCAACCCCGGCGGGACCAGCGTAGCGAAACGGCGGGAAAGCTTCATCAGCAGTCTGGCGTGCGCCAGCAGACGGGCAGTCGTGGCGTCGCTGTCGAGGTAGTGTTCCGGCCCTTGGTACATGGAGGAGATTCCGTGCAGATCATTATTGTCTCGCGCCATTTGCGGCAGGCGCGAACCATCACCATTATGCCCCGGCATTGGCTGGCGGTGGCTGCCGGTTTCGTCGCCTTTGCCCTGGCCTCGGCGGCGCTGATGTCTTGGTTGTCGGTGCACTGGCGCTTGCCGTTCGTCGAAGATCTCGTGCTCTCCCTGCAACAGCAGGAAAATCGCCGGGCGCAGGATTATGTCCACAACAACCTGCAATTGATGGCGACCCGCATCGGCGAGTTGCAGGGCAAGCTGATGCAACTCGACAGTCTCGGCCAGCGGGTTTCCGGTCTGGCTGGCGACAAGGCGGCGGAAACCCCGAAAACGGCGGACGCGCCGCGCGACAGACAGGGCGGCCCGTTCCTGCCGGTGGTTTTGCACAGCGACGAATTGCAGAAGGAAATCGACCGTCTGGCGACTGCGGTCGATCACCGTGTGGCGGAGTTCGAGGCGCTCGAATTCCAGTTGCTGGAAAACCGCGTTCGTGACCGCCTGCTGCCGACCACCCTGCCGGTCAAGGCGGCGCGTCTGGGTTCCCCTTTCGGCAATCGCTCCGACCCCTTTGCTGGCATCCAGGCCCGCCATGAAGGCATCGACTTTGTCGCCGACATTGGCGCCAAAGTCGTCGCCGCCGCCGATGGCGTGATCCTGGCGGCTGAGTTTCACCCCGAATTCGGCAATATGATCGACATCGACCACGGCGACGGCCTGACCTCGCGCTACGCCCATTTGTCGCGCATCGACGTCGTGCCCGGCGCTCTGGTGAGGCAAGGCGAGAAAATCGGCCTGGTCGGCACCACCGGGCGCTCGACCGGCCCGCATCTGCATTTTGAGGTGCGGATGCTCGGCGTGCCGCAGAATCCAGCCCTGTTTTTGAAGCAGAGCCGGGATTTCGCCCAATTCATGCAGCAACGCTGATTTGGCTGTGGCCTGATTGACGCCAGCCACGTCCGGCGCAGCGGGGCGGCGTGCTAAAATCCGCCCTTTGCCCGCGCCATGCGCGGCGTCAATTCGATAGATTGCGATGATTTCCGGCCTACTCAAAAAGATTTTCGGCAGCCGCAACGACCGGCTGATCAAGCAGTATTCCCAAACCGTCAAGCGCATCAATGCGCTCGAACCTTCGCTGCAAGGCTTGAGCGACGAGGCGTTGCGGGCCAAGACCGATGAATTCCGCGCTCGCCACGCTCAAGGCGAATCGCTCGATGATCTCCTGCCGGAAGCCTTTGCCGTGGTGCGCGAAGCGGGCAAGCGCGAACTGGGGATGCGGCACTTTGACGTGCAACTGATCGGCGGCATGGTGCTGCATCACGGCAAAATCGCCGAAATGCGCACTGGCGAAGGCAAGACGCTGGTCGGCACCTTGCCTGCCTACCTCAACGCCATTTCCGGCAAGGGCGTGCACATCATCACGGTCAACGACTACCTCGCCAGCCGTGACGCCGAGTGGATGGGGCGGCTGCACCGCTTTCTCGGCCTCACCGTCGGCGTCAATCTGTCGCAGATGGAGCACGACGCCAAACAGGCCGCTTACGCCGCCGACATCACCTACGGCACCAACAACGAATTCGGCTTTGACTACCTGCGCGACAACATGGTTTTCACCGCCGGGCAGCGCGTCCAGCGCGGTCTCAATTTCGCCATCGTCGATGAGGTCGATTCCATCCTCATCGACGAAGCGCGCACGCCGCTGATCATTTCCGGCCAGGCCGACGACCATACCGACCTCTATCTGCGCATGAAAGATGTCGTCCCGAAGCTCTCGCGCTCGGCTGAAGAAAAAGGCGAAGGCGATTACTGGGTCGATGAAAAAGCCCATCAGGTGCACCTTTCCGAAGCCGGTTACGAGCACGCCGAGGCGCTCCTTGCCGAGCACGGTCTTTTGGCCGAAGGCGCAAGCCTCTACGACGCCGCCAACATCCTCCTCATGCACCATTTGAACGCCGCCCTGCGGGCGCTGACGCTGTTCCACAAAGACCAGCAATACGTGGTGCAGAACGGCGAAGTGGTCATCGTCGACGAATTCACCGGACGGCTGATGACGGGCCGCCGCTGGTCGGATGGCCTGCATCAGGCAGTGGAGGCCAAGGAAGGCGTGGCGATTCAGTCAGAAAACCAGACGCTCGCCTCGATCACCTTCCAGAATTACTTCCGCATGTACGGCAAACTTTCCGGCATGACCGGCACGGCGGACACCGAAGCCTACGAATTCCAGCAGATTTACGGCCTCGAAACCGTCGTCATCCCGACCCACCGCCCGATGGTGCGGAAGGACATGAACGATCTCGTCTTCAAAACGGCGGATGAAAAACACGCCGCCATCATTGCCGACATCCGCGACTGCCACCAGCGCGGTCAGCCGGTGCTGGTCGGCACCACCTCGATCGAGGCTTCCGAACTCCTTTCCGGCCTGCTCGACAAGGAAAAACTGCCGCATTCGGTGTTGAACGCCAAGCAGCACGCGCGCGAAGCCGAAATCGTCATCGAAGCCGGGCGGCCCGGTCAGATCACCATCGCCACCAATATGGCCGGTCGCGGCACCGACATCGTGTTGGGCGGCAGCATCGAAAAAGCCACGGCGGCGATCAAGCACGACGAATCGTTGCCGCTGGCCGAGCGCGAAGCCAAAATCGCCGCCCTCCGGGCCGAGTGGGAAAAACTGCACCAACAGGTGCTGGCGGCGGGCGGCCTGCACATCATCGGCTCCGAACGGCATGAATCGCGGCGCATCGACAACCAGTTGCGCGGCCGCTCAGGGCGTCAGGGCGACGCCGGTTCCTCGCGTTTTTATCTCTCGCTCGACGATTCGCTCCTGCGCATTTTTGCTGGCGAGCGCCTGCGCGCCATCATGGATCGCCTCAAAATGCCGGAAGGCGAAGCCATCGAGCACCCGCTCGTCACCCGCTCGCTCGAATCCGCCCAACGCAAGGTCGAAGCCCGCAACTTCGACATCCGCAAGCAACTGCTCGAATACGACGATGTCGCCAACGACCAGCGCAAAGTCATCTACCAGCAGCGCAACGAACTGCTCGAAAGCCAGGACATATCGGAAACCATCGACGCCATGCGCGAAAGCGTCATCGCCGACATTTTCCGCGCCCACATCCCGGCGGATTCGGTTGAAGAACAATGGGATGTCGCCGGGCTGGAAGCCGAACTGCGCTCGGAACTCCTCATCGACGCGCCGGTCGGCCAATGGTTCAAGGACGAGCCGACGCTCGCCGATGAAGAAATCCTCGCCCGCATCGAACAGGGCGCGACTGAAACCTATCAGGGCAAAGTCGCCCTGGTCGGCGCCGAAACCTTCCGCCAATTCGAGCGCAACGTCATGCTGCAAAGCCTCGACACCACCTGGCGCGAACATCTGGCGGCGCTCGACCATTTGCGCCAGGGCATCCACCTGCGCGGCTACGCGCAAAAGAACCCGAAGCAGGAATACAAGCGCGAAGCCTTTGAACTCTTTGAAGACCTGCTCAACCGCATCCGCCGCGAAGTCACCCGCATCGTCTTCACCGTCCAGATCCGCACCCCGGAAGACGTCGAAGAAACCGCGCCACACAGCGAAGTGCGCAATGTGAGCTACCAGCACGCCGACTACGACGACGGGTTGGGCGATGAAGACGCCGCGCCGGACGAGCGTCAGGCCGGGCCACAGCAACCCTTCCACGCCGGGCCGAAAGTCGGTCGCAATGATCCTTGCCCGTGTGGTTCGGGGAGGAAGTACAAGCAGTGTCATGGGAAGTTGAGTTGAGGTACTTTTCTTTCGATTTACCCTTGTCTGCCCGCCACCCAATGGAAAGACCCAGAGGCCAAGGGTGGTTAGATCTGTAGGATGGGTAGAGCGCAGCGAAACCCATCATTGGCGGGAACCGTTGCTGTGTTGGGTTTCGCTGCGCTCTACCCAACCTACAAAACCATTCCGCACAACCGCCCTCTCCCGCGAGGGGAGAGGGGCTAATCTCAGGACACCGCCATGCCCGTCAATTACGCCACGCCCGCCGCTGATCAACTATTTCCCGTTGCCGGTATTCGCCTCGGCACCGCCGAAGCGGAAATCCGTAAAAAGAATCGCCGCGATTTGACGTTGATCGCGCTTGACTCCGGTTGCACAGTGGCGGGCGTTTTCACGCAAAACCGCTTTTGCGCCGCGCCCGTGCAGTTGTGCCGTGAGCATCTGGCGAGCGGGGAGGAAATCCGCGCGCTGGTCATCAATACCGGCATCGCCAACGCTGGCACCGGCGAGCCGGGGCGGCTGGCGGCGGAGGCGACTTGTCAGGCGGTGGCGGCGGAACTCGGCGTTAGCGCCGGGCAGGTGCTGCCTTTTTCGACCGGCGTCATTCTCGAACCGCTGCCGGTCGAGCGTCTGGCCGCCGGTCTGCCCGCCGCCAGGGCCGATCTCAGGGCCGATCACTGGCACGCTGCCGCCCACGCCATCATGACCACCGATACGGTCGCCAAAGCCGCTTCGCGCCGCGTCAACGTCAATGGCCGCCTCGTTAACATCACCGGCATGTCCAAAGGCGCGGGCATGATTCGCCCCAATATGGCGACCATGCTCGGCTTTGTCGCTACTGACGCGGGCATCGCCCAGCCGCTGCTCGACAGTCTGGTCAAGGAAGCGGCGGATGCCTCTTTCAACTGCATCACCGTCGATGGCGACACTTCGACCAACGATTCTTTCATCATGATCGCCAGCGGCCAGTCCGGCGCGGTTTTCGCTGACGAAAGCGACGCCGGTTGGCCGGAAGTCAAGGCCGCCCTCATCGCCGTTGCCGTCGAGCTTGCCCAGGCCATCGTCCGCGACGGCGAAGGCGCGACCAAGTTCATCACCATCGCCGTCGAGGGTGGCAAATCCAGCGAAGAATGCCGCCAGATCGGCTACGCCATCGGCCATTCGCCGCTCGTCAAAACCGCCTTTTTCGCTTCTGACCCCAATTTGGGGCGCATCCTCGCCGCCATCGGCTACGCCGGGATTGCCGATCTCGATGTCGACCACATCCGCGTCTGGCTCGACGACGTGCTGGTTGCCGAACACGGTGGCCGCGCCGCCGCCTACCGCGAACAGGATGGCGCTCGCGTCATGGCGCAAGCCGAAATCACCATCCGCGTCGACCTTGGCCGGGGCGCGGCCACGGCCCGCGTCTATACCTGCGATTTTTCCTACGATTACGTCAAGATCAACGCCGATTACCGCAGTTGAAGCAGCGGGCGAAACGCTTCAATGCAGCATCTGCGGCATGGCCAGCGCGAATTCCGGGATTTCGGCGTCGAACTGCGCGCCGTCAGCGGCGACCATCTGATAACTGCCGCGCATCGTGCCGACCGGCGTCGCCAGTTGTGAGCCGCTGGTGTAGCGAAAACTTTCGCCCGGCTGGAGCAGCGGCTGCTGGCCGATGACGCCCAAGCCGCGCACTTCCTGCACCGCCTGATTGGCGTCGGTGATGATCCAGTGGCGCGACACCAGTTGCACCGGCAACTCACCGGCGTTGTGAATGGTGATGGTGTAGGTGAACAGGTAGCGGTGATCGGCTGGACTCGATTGCTCAGGCAGAAACCGGGCAACCGGAGCGATTTGAATGTCGTATTTGCGCTTGTCTGGCATGGGATAATTCCCTTCGTTTTTTTACACCAATTGAGGAGAAGACCATGACAACCCGCGATTACCTCATTGCGCCGAGCATTCTCTCGGCCAATTTTGCCAGACTCGGCGAAGAAGTCGATAACGTGCTCGCATCCGGCGCTGACATCGTGCATTTCGACGTGATGGACAACCATTACGTGCCCAACCTGACCATCGGCCCGCTGGTTTGCGAGGCGCTCAAAAAGCACGGCGTCACCGCGCCGATTGACGTGCATCTGATGGTCAAGCCGGTCGATCGCATCATTCCCGATTTCGCCAAAGCGGGCGCGACGTATATCACTTTCCACCCGGAAGCCTCCGAGCATATCGACCGCACCATCGGCCTGATCCGCGAAAATGGCTGCAAACCCGGCCTCGTGTTCAATCCGGCGACGCCGCTGGATGTGCTCGAATGGGTGTTGCCCAAGCTCGATATGGTGTTGTTGATGTCAGTGAACCCCGGCTTCGGCGGGCAGAAATTCATTCCCTACGTGCTCGAAAAAGCGCGTCATGTGCGCCGCCTGATCGACGCCGCAGGCGTTGATTGCCGCCTGGAAATCGACGGCGGCGTCGGCCCCGCCAATATCAAGGAAGTGGCGGCGGCGGGCGTCGATACCTTCGTTGCCGGTTCGGCCATTTTCGGCGCTGGCAAGGAGAGCGACCCGCACCGCTACGATTCCGTCGTCGCCGCCATGCGCGCCGAATTGCGCGCCGTCAGCCGCTAAGGGGCAGCATGTATTTTCACAGCCTGACCATTGACCTCGACGGCACCCTGCTCGATACCGTCCCTGATCTGGCCGAAGCCGCCCGGCGGACGCTCCTCGAACTCAATGAGCCGCCGCGCAGCGTGACCGAAATCAACCACTTCGTTGGCCGTGGCATCGCCAAACTGGTCGAACGCTGCCTGACCCGCGACGCGCCGCCGACGGCGGCGCGGCTCGCCGCCGCCGTCAAGGTTTTTCAGCGCCATTACAGCGAAGTCAATGGCCGCCATACGCGCATCTACCCCGGCGTGCTGGAAGGGCTGGCGGCGTGGCGGGCGAGCGGCATCCCGATGGGCGTCGTCACCAACAAGGCGGCGATGTTCACCGGGCCGCTGCTCGAACGCATGGGGCTTGCGGCCTATTTCGATTGCGTGGTGTCCGGCGACACCACGGCGTATAAAAAGCCGCATCCCGAGCCGCTCCTCCACGTCTGCCGCCAATTTGGTACAGCGCCAGCGCGGCATCTGCACATTGGCGACTCGAAACACGACATCGAGGCCGCCCGCGCCGCTGGCTGCGCCATCTACTGCGTGCCCTATGGCTACAACGAGGGCGAGGCGGTGGACGCCGCCGATTGCGATGCGCTAGTATCCGACCTGCTCGCCGCTTACCGGCTGGCGCTCACGCATCCAGACCTCGAAACGAAATGACCAACCCGCGACTGTGGAATCAATGGCAAGGCTGGCGCCGCTGGCGTCCGTAGATCCTGCCCGCGCGTCGGCTCGACGCGATTTTCCTTTTTCGCAATCCCCGTCATTTTTAGAGGTTCCGCCATGACTGAAACTGAATTTGCTGCGCTCGCGGCGCAAGGTTACAACCGCATCCCCGTCTCGCTGGAAACCTTCGCCGATCTCGACACGGCGCTTTCCATCTACCTCAAGCTGACCAGCGGCGCCAACGGCAGCCACTATTCCTACCTGCTCGAATCGGTGCAGGGCGGCGAACGCTTTGGCCGCTATTCGATCATTGGTCTGGCCGCCGCGACGCGCCTCGTCGTCAATGGCAATCAAGTGCTGGTGCTGACCGGCAACCGCGTCGCCGAGCGGGTCGATGACGTGAATCCGCTCGACTTCATTGGCGACTACATGCGCCGCTTCCGCGCGCCGCCGGGCGACGGTCTGCCGCGCTTCTGCGGCGGGCTGGTCGGCTGCTTTGGCTACGACACCGTGCGTTACGTCGAAAGCCGTCTGGCGGAGGCCGCCAAGCCGGACGCCATCGGCACGCCCGACATCGGCCTCTTGCTCTCCGAAGAAATCGCCGTCGTCGACAACCTCTCCGGCAAGTTGACGCTGATCGTCTATGCCGAACCCGGCTTCCCCGGCGCTTACCAGAAAGCGCGCGCGCGCCTGAAGGAACTGCTCGGCAAACTGCGCCTCCCGGCCAGCATTCCGGCGGAACAGCCCGCGCCGTCGGAACCGGCGGTATCCCTGTTCGGCGAACAGGCGTTCAAGGCGGCGGTGAGCACCATCAAGGACTACATCACGGCGGGCGACATCATGCAGACCGTGCTCTCGCAGCGCATGACCAAGCCTTTCGTGGCGAGTCCCCTGGCCCTTTACCGGGCGCTGAGGAGCCTCAACCCCTCGCCCTACATGTTTTACTTCGATTTCGAGGACTACCACGTCGTTGGCGCGTCCCCCGAAATCCTCGTCCGCCTCGAAGGCGAGCGCATCACCGTGCGCCCCATCGCCGGAACCCGCAAACGCGGCGCAACGCCGGAAGAAGACGCGGCGCTCGCCGACGAGCTGCTCGCCGACGAAAAAGAACGCGCCGAACACACCCAGTTGCTCGATCTGGGCCGCAACGACTGTGGTCGCGTCGCCCGCACCGGCACCGTCAAGCTGACCGAAAACATGACCATCGAGCGTTACTCGCACGTCATGCACATCGTCTCCAATGTCGAAGGCCGCCTGCAACCGGGGTTGGACGCCCTCGACGTGCTCCGGGCCACCTTCCCCGCTGGCACCGTTTCCGGCGCGCCGAAAGTCCGCGCCATGGAAATCATCGACCAGCTCGAACCCGTCAAACGCGGCATCTACGCGGGCGCTGTCGGCTACCTCGGCTTTCATGGCGACATGGATCTCGCCATCGCCATCCGCACCGCCGTCGTCAAGGATCGCCAACTGCACGTGCAGGCGGGCGCGGGCATCGTCGCCGATTCCAACCCGCAGGCCGAATGGGAAGAAACCCGCAACAAAGCCCGCGCCGTCCTGCGGGCGGCGGAGCTGGCGGAACAGGGGCTGGATACGCTGGTGGATTGATTCGGGGATCGGGCATCAGGAATCGGGGATCAGAGGCTGTCGTGTAACCGGGGGCAGCACTGTTTTGAAAATAATGGTCTCCATGAAGACCATTAAATTGTATAATGATCTCTATCAAAACACTAAATTTAATTACCCGTCCCTGTCGAACACCTCCAATGAACACCCCGCTCCCCCTCCCGGCTGCTCGCGCCATCGAGAAACTTGGTGGCGATATTTCCCTGGCTCGCCGCCGCCGCCATATTTCTCAGGCGTCGCTGGCCGAGCGCATGGGGGCTTCGTTGACCACCGTGCGGCGCATGGAAAAAGGCGATGAGCGTGTCCCCATCCATTTTTTCGCCCGCGCCCTGCATGTTTTTGGCGAAATTCAGGCGCTCGAAAATCTGCTCGATACCGCCAAAGACGACATCGGCCTGCTGCTCATGGACGAGCGCCTGCCGCAGCGCGTGCGCCGCAAAACGGGTGTTTCGGGGGCGCTGTGATGACTGCCGCCGCCCTTGCCGCCCGCCAGCAGACGCAGCTTGCCATTGGTCAGGCGGGCCTGCCGCTCGGCTCGCTCACCTACGCCCGTCAGGGGCGGCGCGAACACAGCGCCTTTGCCTACGCTGCCGCCTGGCTCGACAACCCGGCGCGCTTCAATATCTCGGCTGATCTGCGATTAACCGCAGGCCACCAGTCGCACAAGGCGGCTTCGGCGCACGACTCGGTTTTTCATGGGGCGATTGCCGACACCGCGCCCGATGCCTGGGGGCGGCGCGTCATTGCCCGCGACCACGCCAAACGCCGCAAAGACAATCCTGAACTCGCGGCGTTGAGCGAACTGGATTACCTGCTGGCGGTCGACGATTTCAGCCGCATCGGCGCGCTACGTCTTTACGACGCAGCGGACGGCTGGCAACGAACCGTCGCCGACGGCCAGCGCCGCACCCCGCCGCTCATCGAACTGGAGCACATTTTTCAAGCCAGCCGCGCCGTCGAACGCGGCCAGGAAAGCGCCGCCGACCTGCGCTATCTGCAAGGCAAAGGCACCTCGCTCGGCGGAATGCGCCCCAAGTGCACCCTCGTCGATGCAGACGGTTGGCTCGCCATTGGCAAATTCCCGAGCATCGGCGATGTCCGCAGCGTCACCCGTGGCGAAGTGCTGGCGCTCAAACTGGCGGCGCAGGCGGGCATTGATGTACCCGCCGCCCGCATCGTCGATCTGGGCGAGACGCCGGTTGCCGTCATCCGCCGTTTTGACCGCTGCCTCGACCACGCCGGGGCTGTCGGGCGTATTCCCTACCAATCCGCCGCATCGCTCTTGCAAGCCGCCCGCGACGACGAGCGCAGCTACGCCGAAATCGCCGACGCCATCCGCGCCCACGGCCACGCGCCGCTGCCCGACCTGCGGCAACTGTGGCGGCGGCTGGTCTTCAATCTGCTCATCAGCAATGTCGATGACCACCTGCAAAATCTCGGCTTTCTCCATGTCAGCCACAGCCAGTGGCGGCTGGCCCCGGCCTTTGACATCAACCCCTTTCCCGACAAAGAGCGCGAATCGAAAACCTGGCTCTCGCCGCAGGATGGCCCGATTACCGATTTGCCGATGCTGCTCGCCCGCGCCCCCTGGTTCGCGCTCGACGAAACGCAGGCGCTGGCTGTCTTGGCCGAAGTACGCGCCGCCGTCGCCAACTGGCGGCAAACCGCCCGCAGCCCGGAGGTCGGTTTGCGACCAGCGGAACTCGACGACTTCGCGCCTGCCTTCGAGCACAAACAGATGGCCGAGGCGGCGGCGCTGCTTGGACGCCAGATATTCCACCAATCCCAAATTGGGACTAAAATCACGCCATGAACATCGTCGCGGTAAAATTGCTTCGCGCTTTCTGGGAAACGCACCCGGATACCGAACAGGCGCTCAAATCCTGGGTTGATGAAGTAAAGAAAGCCGGATGGACGCAGCCTGCTGAGATCAAGGCGCAATATCGCAGCGCCAGCATTCTCAAAAATCGCCGTGTGGTGTTCAACATCAAGGGCAACGATTACCGTCTGGTGGTGGCCGTTGCCTATTCTTATCAAGCGGTCTACATCAAATTCATCGGCACTCACCCGGAATACGACGCCATCAATGCCGAGACGGTAGAAATGGAAATCTGACATGGAAATTCACCCGATCCGCACCGAAGCAGACTACAAAGCCGCGCTACGCGAAGTTTCGGCCTGTTTCGACAACGAACCCGCTCCCGGCACCGCTGCGGGCGACCGTTTTGAAATTTTGTTGACCCTCGTCGAAGCCTACGAGGCCAAACACTATCCGATTGATCTTCCCGATCCGGTCGAGGCCATCAAGTTCCGTATGGATCAAGCCGGGTTGGCGCCCAAAGATCTGGTGCCAATGATCGGTCGGATCAATCGCGTCTATGAGATCTTGAATCGCAAGCGCCCGCTGACCTTGAGCATGATCTGGAAATTGCACGGTGCATTGGGCATTCCCGCCGAGTGCCTGATCCAGCCTCCGAAGCTGCAAGCCACAAACTAAAAATCAAAGGATTAGCCAAACAATGCTGCTGATGATCGACAACTACGACAGCTTCACCTACAACATCGTCCAGTACCTTGGCGAACTTGGGCAGGAAGTGCGGGTTTTTCGCAACGACGCCATCACCCTGGACGAAATCGCCGCCTTGCAGCCGCGCTATCTCGTCATCTCGCCCGGCCCGTGCGCCCCGGCGCAAGCCGGAATTTCACTCGCGGCGATCCGGCAATTCGCTGGCAAAATCCCGCTCCTTGGCGTCTGCCTCGGCCATCAGGCCATTGGCGAAGCCTTTGGCGGGCGTATTGTGTCGGCCAAACAGTTGATGCACGGCAAAGTCTCGCCGGTCGAGCACCAAGACATCGGCGTTTTTCGCGGCCTGCCCAACCCGCTCACCTGCACCCGCTACCATTCGCTCGCCATCGACCGCGAAAGTCTGCCCGAATGTCTGGAAATCACCGCCTGGACAGCCGATGGCGAAATCATGGGCGTGCGCCATAAAACGCTCGCCGTCGAAGGCATCCAGTTTCACCCCGAATCCATCCTGACCGAATGCGGTCACGATTTACTCAAAAACTTCCTTGAGGAACACCGCCCATGACGCCGCAAGCCGCCCTGCAACGGGTGATCGAACACCGCGAAATATTCCATGACGAAATGGTTTCGCTCATGCGCCAGATCATGAGCGGTCAGGTCTCGCCGGTCATGGTCGCCGCCATTCTCACAGGCTTGCGCGTCAAGAAAGAAACCGTCGGCGAAATCGCCGCCGCCGCCAGCGTCATGCGCGAACTGGCGACGCCGGTCAAAATTCCCGACGACCAGCATTTTGTCGACATCGTCGGCACTGGCGGCGACAGCGCCCACACCTTCAACATCTCCACCGCCTCGGCTTTTGTCGCTGCCGCCGCCGGGGCCAAAATCGCCAAACATGGCGGGCGCAGCGTTTCCTCCAGTTCCGGCAGCGCCGACGTGCTCGAAGCCCTGGGCGCCAACATCAACCTGCCGCCGGACAAAGTGGCCGCCTGCATTGAAGAAACCGGCCTCGGCTTCATGTTCGCCCCCAACCACCACGCGGCGATGAAGCACGTCGCCCCGGTGCGGCGCGAAATGGGCGTGCGCACCATCTTCAACATCCTCGGCCCCTTGACCAACCCGGCCAGCGCTCCGAATACCCTGATGGGCGTCTTTCACCCCGACCTCGTCGGCATTCAGGTGCGCGTCATGCAGCGATTGGGGGCCAAGCGCGTCCTGGTCGTGCACGGCAAAGACAACCTCGACGAAATCTCCCTTGGCGCGGCCACCCTGGTTGGCGAATTGAAAGACGGCGAAGTGCGCGAATACGAAATCCACCCCGAAGACTACGGTCTACAAATGCGCTCGCTGAGAAACCTGCGCGTCGACAGCGCCGCAGAATCCAAAGCCATGCTCCTCTCGGCCCTCGCCAACGAGCCTGGCGCCGCCCGCGAAATCGTCTGCCTCAACGCGGGCGCCGCCCTCTACATCGCCAGCCGCGCCGCCAGCATTGCCGAAGGCATCGAACTCGCCCGCCAAACCATCGAAAGCGGCGCCGCCCGCGCCAAAGTCGAACAATTCATCCAATGCACCCAACGCCTGGCCGCCTGACTGCTGCCCCCTGTCACCTGAATCCTGAACCCTGATGACCGACATCCTCGCCCAAATCATCGCTGCCAAGCGCCGCGAAATCGCCGCTGCGCTCGCGCACAAACCCCTCGCCGCCCTTGAACTTGAGGCCGCCGCCCAACCCGCGCCGCGCGATTTCGTCGCCGCCATCCGCGCCAAACTCGCCGCCGGGCAGCCCGCCGTGATTGCCGAAATCAAAAAAGCCAGCCCGTCGAAAGGCATCATCCGTCCCGACTTTCACCCCGCCGACATCGCCCGCAGCTACGCCGCCCACGGCGCCGCCTGCCTCTCTGTGCTCACCGACTGCGACTACTTCCACGGCTCGCCCGAATACCTGCAAGCCGCCCGCGCCGCCTGCCCGCTGCCCGTGCTGCGCAAAGACTTCATCATCGACCGCTACCAGATCGCCGAAGCGCGAGTCATGGGCGCTGACGCCATCCTGCTGATTGCCGCCGCCCTCGACCTCGCCCACATGCAGGAACTCGAAGCCATCGCCCACGGCTACGGCCTCGCCGTGCTGGTCGAAGTGCACAACGGCGACGAACTCACCGCCGCCCTGCAACTCCAAACCCCGCTCATCGGCGTCAACAACCGCAACCTGCGCAGCTTTGCCGTCAGCCTCGACACCACGATTGACCTGCTCCCCCGCCTCCCGCCCGAGCGCATCGTCGTCACCGAAAGCGGCATTTCAACCCCCGCCGACGTCGCCCGAATGCGCCATCATCACGTCAACGCCTTCCTCGTCGGCGAAGCCTTCATGCGCGCCCCCAACCCCGGCGTCGAGCTGGCGCGGCTGTTTACTGCTTGAGAGCCTCTCCCGTTTGCGGGAGAGGGGCGAACGGCAGGGCAATCGCATGAATGACGTAGGGGCGGCATTCTGCCGCCAGCGGGCGACTAAAAGTCGCCCCTACACCCCCCTTTTTCTCCCTCATGGGCTTTTTGCAGCGGATAAAAACGGTTGTGTTGTCCAAAAGCATTCATGCGCTTGCCCTGGGGTGAACGGTTTGCGCTGTGCGTAGCTATAGCCGCAACAATAGATAACCAGACACTTGGATGATGGACGTTTCAGTTGCCGAAGCCCAAGGTTTGCA
>JAITWU010000386.1 GCA_031285115.1 Azonexus sp.
ACCGATAGTGCCGAGCGCCTCAAAAAAGCCGGGGGAAAGTCGGGGTAGAGCGTGGCGGTTGAGGTGCGCTGAAGCGATTGGGGCAGGCGTGCTTGCCACACGGAGTAGGGGGCGTTCGATGCTGACCAGCCTGCCTTCGTTATGAGATCACCCTCTCAGGAGATGATCGTTTGGATCGACATCAATATCACTCACTGGTACGGCGTCTCGAAGGCGACGCTACTGTCAACCCCAGAGCCTTTCGCGCAAAAACACTACTGATAAGTTCTGTTGCGTATGTCGTGCTGTTTGGCATGTTATTGGCAATTACGCTATTGATTTACTTTGGCGTTCGTTCTGCTTATCTGGAGCAGCGTGCATACCCTCTGATACGCATCGGTTTGTTCGGGTTGGTGATGGCGCCGGTTTTTTTTGTTGTACTGCGCATGTTCTTTATCAGACTTCCCCCGCCCGAAGGCTATCATCTTTCCCCGGAAGAAGCGCCAGCACTGTTTGATGTGCTTGGCAAAATGCGCAAACAGCTGAACGGGCCGCCGGTTCATTATGTGTTGATCGACGAGGCGTTCAATGCAGCAATCATCCAGCAGCCTCGCTGGGGACTATTTGGTGGTCATACCAACTATTTGGTTCTCGGGTTGCCCTATATGTTGGGTGTCTCACCAAAAGAAATGCTTGCCACGATAGCGCATGAATATGGTCATATATGCGGGAATCATGGAAAGGTCGGCGCTTGGGTATACCGGCAACGCCTCACTTTCGGCGCACTCCATGACCAAGTTGAGTACCATGCGGAAGACAACTGGGTTTACGCGGGCATAGCGCATGCGTTGAGAAGCTTCATGCCTTACTACAACGCATACACCTTCGTTCTGTCACGCGAAAACGAGTACGAAGCCGACCGAACGGCAACCGAACTGGTTGGAGGCGCAATCAATGCTCAAGGGTTGGTTCGGGATGTATTGCTTGGGTGCTGGTTCGCAGAAGAATTCTGGCCGAAACTATACCGGCAGGCGGACAACCGGGATAAACCAACATTCCTGCCATATAACGCCATGCGTAGCGCCTTCAAGGCAAGCTATTCAGAATGGGCAACACAAGAACGTCTGAATGCCGCATGGAAAGAACGCTCAAACCTGGATGATACCCACCCTGCTTTGCGCGACCGCGTCGAAGCAACAGGAGAAAAAGCAGCACTACCCCCATGTGTCGAAAATACAGCCGCGGAAGCATTACTGGGTGCTAGCGTGAAAACGCTGATCGATAAATTTGACCGTCGCTGGTGGAAAGAAGAAAAAGCTTCATGGAACACCCGGTATCAATATGTCGTCCGCTCGAAGACCCGGCTACAAGAGCTGTCCGGCTTGCTTCTGGATGGTCTGAAATTGCAGGATTTGCATGAATACGCTCTCCTGAGTAGTGAATTTGAACCACCGCAAAAAGCAAAATCCTTGCTGAAACGCTTGTTCCAGCAGCACGATGGCCCCTTTCCGAAAGCTGAATATCATTACGGATGCATCCTGCTTACCGAGGACGACGAACGCGGGCTCGATCATCTGGCTGCTGCCGCAAACACGGATCACTCCATGCGGGAATCGGCAGTAATGACCGGGTATAACTACCTGCTGAAAAAATATGGCGCGGAGCGAGCGGAGGAATGGTATGGCAAATTCATCGATCCAGAAGAGGGTGATGAGGCATGACCCGCCAGCGCACTTGTCGCGGCGCATCCGCTGCACATACTTGAGATGCGCTGAAGCGCCACGATCGAGTCGGGAAAAGTCAGGCATCTGCTAGAATCCGTCCGGTTTTCCACGGTTTTCCCCTTTTGTCCGATCTCGCCGAAATCTTCTCCCCCGCTGGCCCGCTTGCTGCGACGATTGACGGCTACCGCGTTCGTCAGCAGCAGGTCGACATGGCCGAGCGCATTGCCGCCGCCATTGAGCAATGCGCGGTTTTTATCGCCGAAGCTGGCACCGGCACTGGCAAGACCTTTGCCTATCTCGTTCCGGCGCTGCGTTCTGGCGGCAAGGTGATTGTCTCGACCGGCACCAAAACCCTGCAAGACCAGTTGTTCAACAAGGATTTGCCGATGGTGCGCGAGGCGCTCAAAGCGCCGGTCAAAATCGCCTTGCTCAAGGGGCGGGCCAATTATGTTTGCCCCTATCACCTCGAACGGGCGTTGGCCGATGGCCGTTTCCTCGACCGTCAGGACGCCGCCGACGCCCGCCGCATCGCGGTTTTCGCCAAAGTCACCGCAAGCGGCGACAAGGCCGAATGTCTCGAAGTCAAAGAAACCTCCCCGGTCTGGCATCAAGTCACCTCCAGCCGCGAAAACTGTCTCGGCCAGGAATGCCCCCATTACAAGGGCTGCTTCGTCATGCAGGCGCGGCGCGAGGCGATGGCGGCGGATCTGGTGGTCGTCAATCACCACCTCTTTTTTGCCGACGTGATGCTGCGCGACGGCGGCATGGCCGAACTCCTGCCCGCCTGCAACACGGTCATTTTTGACGAAGCCCACCAGTTGCCGGAAGTGGCGACGCTGTTTTTCGGGACATCCGTCTCCACCGCGCAGGCGCTCGATCTCGCCCGCGACGCCCGCGCCGAAGGCTTGCTCAACGCCCGCGACTGCACTCAACTGCAAACCGCCGCCCGGCAACTGGAAAAAGCAGCGAAAGATTTGCGGCTGGCCGTCGGCATCGACACAGGCCGTTTTTCCTGGGGCCAGTTGCAGGAAAAATCCGATTTCGCCCCGGCCCTGAAGGCGCTGGAAGACGAAATGACCGCCTTCGCCGCGCTCCTCGAAACCCAGGCCGCACGGGCCGAAGGGCTGGAAAAATGCTGGCAGCGGGCGGGCGAACTGAGAGAAATGCTGGCCACCTGGCAAAAACTCACCGACGACGGCACGGTGCGCTGGGCCGAAGCCTTCAACCACTCCCTGCAATTGAACGCCACGCCGCTCGATATTGCGGAAATTTTCAAAAAACAAATGGGCGGCCACCCGCGCGCCTGGATATTCACCTCGGCCACCCTTGCCGTGCAGGGCCAATTCCACCACTACTGCGCCGAACTCGGCTTGGGTGAAGCCGAATCGGCCTGCTGGCAAAGCCCCTTCGACTACGGCAACCAGGCCGTGCTCTACGCCCCGCTGGGGATGCCGGAGCCGAATTCCTACGGTTACACCGACGCCGTCGTCGCCGCCGCCTTCCCCGCTGCGCTCGCCGCAGGCGGCGGCGCATTTTTTCTCTGCACCAGCCTGCGGGCCATGCGCCGCACCCACGAACTGCTGCAAGAACGCCTCGCAGAAGCGGGCGTCGACATGCCGCTCCTGCTGCAAGGCGAAGGCAGCAAAGATGACCTCCTGCGCCGCTTTCGCCACCACGGCAACGCCATCCTCGTTGGCAGCCAAAGCTTCTGGGAAGGCGTCGACGTGCGCGGCGAGGCGCTCTCCCTCGTCGTCATCGACAAAATCCCCTTCGCCCCGCCCGACGACCCGGTGCTCGCCGCCCGCATCGAACAAATGAAACGCCAGGGCCGCAACGCCTTCATGGAATACCAGCTCCCTCGCGCCGTCATCAGCGTCAAACAAGGCGCCGGGCGGCTCATCCGCGATGAAACCGACCGCGGCGTACTGATGATCTGCGACCCGCGCCTCCTGTCAAAACCCTACGGGCGGCGGGTCTGGCAGAGCCTGCCGCCGATGAAGCGGACGAAGGAGTTGTCGGCGGTGCTGGAATTTTTTGCAGCGGGGGAGGCGGGGGTTTGAGGGAAATGGACATATTCTATGCTTTGACCAAGACCGACTTATCAACATATAATGCCCATAAAAGTTCTGTTTGTGTAAAGATAAATGTTGGTGCGCGAACTCATTGCCGCAATGGATCATTGGGACGAAACAGGTATCTGGGCGTTCACACTGGAATCGCTAAGACTCTTGTTTCGTGAGAGCGACCGGGCCATCCTGAAGGCGCTGGCAAGACATCAGGAAATCGGCGTCATCCGGCGTGTCGCTCGCAATCTCTATGTCAATCCTCGTGCCCGATCACTGCCGCCGGATGTGTTGAGCGCCCTGGTTCCTTTTCTGCGACCGTGGGACTTCAACTACCTGAGTCTTGAATCGGCGCTTTCAGAAGCGGGCTGGATTTCGCAAATCCCATCCCGATTGACGTTGATGACGACCGGGCGCAGCCAGACCTTCGAGACTTCATACGGAACGCTGGAATTCATCCACACCGCCCGCAAGCCGGAGACATTGGAAGCTGATCTGGTCGATGATCGTCGGCGGGAATTACTCATTGCGACCCCGCTGCGTGCGCTGCGCGACCTCAAACGGGTTGGTCGCAATCTTGACCTGGTCTTGAAGGAATACGTCAATGCCGCTTCGCACGCGCACTAATCTTTTGTCCCTCGCTGGCAAATATGCCAATGAACGCAAGGTATCCGCCAGCGTGGTCATGAAGGAAATTTTGCACTACGAAATACTCTATGCGCTGACGCAGAGCGGGGCGACCGCGCAACTCACCTTTCAGGGCGGCACGGCATTGCGCCTGTGTTACCAAGGGACTCGCTATTCCGAAGACCTTGATTTTGTCGGCGGCAAGAGCTTTCAGCCCGAGTCAATGGCGCCTTTTGCCGGACTGCTGCAAAAAGAAATTGGCGACGCCTATGGTTTGGAAATAGAGATCAAGGCCCCGACAGCAAAAGAACCCGCCGATGGTATCCATGTCGCCCGCTGGCGCGCCAAGGTACGGATACCTCATGTCGCCCCGAGTGTGCCGCAGGCGCAGATCATCAATATTGAAGTAGCCAGTGTGCCCGCCCATGACGTCGACCTGATTGCCGCTGCGGCCAATTATCCGCATCTTCCAGCGCCACACCGCCAACTCATTCTTCCCGTAGAGACGCCAAGGGAGATTCTGGCTGACAAAATGGTCGCGCTTGGCGCTCGTCCGTTTCTCAAGGCCCGTGATATTTGGGACATCAAGTTTCTGACGGACAGGCAAATCAAGCCGGACATGAATCTGATCGGCAAAAAACTGGCTGATTACGGGTGGCGGGAAGATGATTTCAAGGAAAAGCTCCAAGCCAGGCTGGTAGCGTTGGATGCGCCGGAGACTGCCCAAGCCTTCCACAAAGAAATGAGCCGGTTCGTGGATACAAACGTCTCGGCGCAGCTTGGCAACCCATCCCTCACAGCCCGCTTTCTCGAACGCGCCAAAGAACAGGGCGTCGCCGTGCTCAATGCCGACCTTGGCGCAAATACCAACTCCCCCGCGCCGTCATCAGCGTCAAACAAGGCGCTGGGCGGCTCATCCGCGATGAAACCGACCGTGGCGTACTGATGATCTGCGACCCGCGCCTCCTGTCAAAACCCTACGGGCGGCGGGTATGGCAGAGCCTGCCGCCGATGAAGCGGACCAAGGAGTTGTCGGCGGTGCTG
>JAITWU010000400.1 GCA_031285115.1 Azonexus sp.
TTCGCCGCCGGGTGGGTTGAGACGCAGCACGAAGCGGGCTTCGAGGGTGAAATCCGCCAGATGGTCACGCGCAGGCGGCGGCACTGGCGGCAGCGCAGCGCAAGCCGTCAACAACAAGACGACCAGCAGGAGGCCCAGACGCTGGACGACGCGGCAACTCAAAATTGCAGCTTCTTGATGATGGCGGCGAGCACGTCATTGCCGGGATTCTGGCGCAGGGCCTCGGTCAGCATTTGCTGCGCTTCCTCCTTGCGGCCCAGTTGCCACAGCACTTCGCCCAGGTGAGCGGCAATTTCGGGGTCGGCCCGGTTGCGGTAGGCGCGCTCCAGGGTCGCCCGCGCTTCTTCCAGGCGGCCCAGGCGGTATTGCGCCCAGCCGAGGCTGTCCGTGATGAAGGGATCATCCGGCAACAACGCCAGGGCGCGCGAAATCAGATCAAAGGCTTCCGCCAGCCGGACATTGCGATCAGCCCAGGAGTAACCAAGGGCGTTCAAGGCGTGGGCATGATCCGGTTGCAGTTTGAGCAGATGTTGCAAATGCTGTTCGAGCCGTTCCGGATGGCCGTTGCGCTCGGCAGTAAGGGCGGCGTCGTAGAGCAGGTCGGTGTTGTCCGGCTGGACGGCAAGGGCTTTTATCAGCACGTTGTAGGCTTCGCCGATTTGCCCGGCGTCGCGCAGCAACTGGGCTTCGATCAGCGTCAATTGCGCGCGCTCGCTGGCGCTGCCGCCTTGCGTGTCGCGCAACAAGGCCCGCGCTTCTTCCGTTTTGCCCTGCTGCAACAGAATCTGCGCGGCGCGGGTGCGCGCTCCAAGGTACTGGTTGCCGCTCGTCACCTGTTGAAAATGGGCAATCGCCGCGTCCGGTTTTTTTTCTTCCTGATCGAGGAGGCCGAGATAAAAGTGCACCGTGCTCTGATCGGGAAATTTGCCGTCCAGCAGTTTTTCCATTTGCTCCCGACCGGTCTTCGTGTCGCCTTGTTGCAAGGCGAGGAGGGCGACCGAGTAAATGACTTCCGGATTTTCCGGATTGTCCTTGAGCAGCCGGTCGAAATGCTGGCGGGCTTCGCCGTAGCGTTTTTCACCAATGAGCAGCCGGGCCAGGGCGAGGCGGGCGTCGCCAGCGGCGGGATTGCGCCCGGTAAAATCCTCCAGCCCGGCGATGGCGCTGGTCTTGGCGTGGCGGATTTGCAACTGGGCGCGGGCCAGCGCCGCGGCTTCCCAATCGGGGCGCAGCAGCAGGGCCTTTTCCAGTTCCGCCAGGGCGCGCATCTCGTCGCCCGCATTGGTGGCGGCCTCGGCCATTGCGTAATGCGCTTCGGGCAGATCGTCGTAGGAATCAGCCAACTGGTCGACCAGACGCTGCACGGCTTTTTTGTCCTGATGACGGGCCAGCAGGCGGTTGAGGTTGAGCAGATTGTTGGCGATATGCTCAGGGTCGCGTTTGAGCAGAGCAGCGATTTGCGGCGCCAGTTCCTCAAGGCGGTTGGTCATCACCAGGAGCGACGACTGGGCCTGACGGGCGCGTGTCGAATCCGGCTCGACTTCCAGCCACAAACGCGACAACTCCAGAGCCAGCGGATATTGGCGGGTGAGTGTCGCCACTTCGACGGCGCGAGCCAGCACTTTTGGATCACGGGTGCGGCGGGCAAGATCGCTCCAGGCTTCGAGGCCAATGCCGATATTGCCGCGCTGCAAGGCGATTTCGCCAACCAGGGATTGAAAGACGACGCGCGGCAGCAGGTTTTCTTCTTGCTGCGCCAGCGTTTCTGCGGGCGCCGGGGGGAGAGGGCGGCGCTGATTCCCGTTCTTTTCGCCCCCGGTTCGTTGCGGCGTTTCCGGCGCGGTCGCCTTGGCGGGCGGCGGCTTCTTGTCGGCCGCCGGTTCCGCGCCGTAACCGGGCGCGGTCAGACTCATTCCCAGAGCGAGGACGAGGGCGGCGGGAAACTTCGTGTGCATGATTGACTTTCAGTGGATGATGCGCCGGGGCGCATAAAATTGCAGCGAATGCGCGATGTTATTTGGGTTTGTCAGGAGGGACAAGCAATGCCGGAATTACCAGAGGTCGAAGTCTGCCGCCTCAGCTTGCTGCCGGAACTGGCCGGGCGGCGCATCGAGGCGGTGACCATCCGCACGCCGAAGCTGCGCTACCCGATACCGCCGGAATTGGCCGAATGGCTGCCCGGCTGTGTCATCCGCGCCATTCGCCGACGTGGCAAATACCTGTTGTTCGACTGCGCCCGGCCCGGCGTTGAAGGCACGCTGATCGTCCATCTCGGCATGTCCGGCCACCTCTCTTTCGCGCCGCCTGGGGCAACGCCGGGGCGGCACGATCACGTCGACCTGTTGTTTAGCGGGCAGTTGTTGCGCTACGCCGACCCGCGCCGTTTCGGCCTCTGGCTGTGGCAGGCCGGGCCGCCGGAAGCGAGCGGGACGCATCCGCTGCTGGCCGTGCAAGGCGTCGAACCGCTGGAACCGGCTTTCGATGGCGGCTGGCTCCACGCGGCGCTGGCCCGCCGCGCCAGCCCGGTCAAGCCGGTGTTGATGGACAGCCACCTGCTGGTCGGCGTCGGCAATATCTATGCCTCAGAAAGCCTCTTTCGCGCTGGCATCTCGCCTTTGCGCGCCGCCAACCGCATCAGCCGGGCGCGTTGTCAGCGGCTGGCCGAGGCGATCCGGCAAACGCTGATGGACGCCATCGCGGCGGGCGGCAGCAGCATCCGCGATTATGTGCATAGCGACGGCAGCGCCGGCTGGTTTCAGATAGAAGCCGCTGTCTATGAACGCGCGGGACTGCCTTGCCGCCGCTGCGCGGGCGTCATCCAGCAGATTCGCCAAGCTGGCCGCAGCACTTACTACTGTCCACAGTGTCAACATTAATTCGTTGCGGCAAGTCCCTGTTTTTATGCTACATTTGATGACCCATATCTATCAGGGGGCTTGATATGCCGCTAGCCAACCAGTTTGCCGCCTATGCCGCCTGGCGCGCCAGTCTGTCATCCGGCATCAGCGAATTCCAGAAGTGGCTCGCCGAGAACGAACTGTCCGATGCCCAGATCGACCTGCGTCTGACCCAGTTGCTTGATCGTCTGCGCGAAGATCGCCTCAATGTCGCCTTCGTCGCCGAGTTTTCGCGCGGCAAGTCGGAACTCATCAACGCCATTTTTCTTGCCGGTTACGGCACGCGAATGCTGCCCTCGTCGGCTGGCCGGACGACCATGTGTCCGACCGAACTGCTCTACGACGCCGACAAGCCGTCGGGCATCGAATTGCTGCCGATCCAGACCCGCGCCGCCAGCACCGGCATTGGCGAGTACAAGCGCCATCCCGAAGAATGGAAAAAAATTCGCTTCGATATTGAGGATTCCGACGCCATCCAGGAAGCGCTGCGTCAGGTCAGCGAGACCATCCGCGTCGAGTCGGGCGAGGCAAGGCGGCTGGGCTTTGCCGTTGGCCCCGGAGACACCTACTTCTACCGGATCGAGGCTGACGGCCAGGTCGAAATCCCGCGCTGGCGTCACGCCATCATCAATTTTCCGCATCCTCTGCTCAAGCAGGGTTTGACCATTCTCGACACGCCCGGCCTCAACGCCATCGGCGCCGAGCCGGAACTGACCCTGTCGCTTCTGCCCAACGCCCATGCCGTATTGTTCATCCTCGGCGCCGACACGGGGGTTACGCAGTCCGACATGGCCATCTGGCGCGACTATATCTGCGCTGGCGGCACGCCCGAGCGTGGCCGTCTGGTGGTGTTGAACAAGATCGACGGGCAGTGGGATGAACTGAAAACCACCGCCGAAATCGACGCCGAGATCCAGCGTCAGGTCGACACCTGCGCTAGCCTCCTCAATCTGCCAGCCAGCCAGATTTACCCGGTATCGGCGCAAAAAGGGCTGGTCGCCAAAATTACCAGCGACACCGCGCTGCTTGAGCGCAGTCGGCTGGAGCGGCTGGAAACGGCGCTCTCCGGCGAATTGATCCCGGCCAAGCGCGAAATCGTCTGCGACAACACCGAAAGTGAATTCGCCGACATCAGCCGCGGCGTTCATGGCCTGCTTGAGGCGCGCCTCGCCGGACTGGCCGAACAACTGGCTGAATTGACCGAACTGCGCGGCAAAAACAAGGGCGTCGTCGAATACATGATGGCCAAAGTGCGCGCCGAAAAAGATGAATTCGAGGCCGGTCTGCAACACTATTACGCCGTGCGCAGCGTCTTTTCGACCCTGACCAACAAGTTGTTCCACCATCTCGGTCTCGATTCGATCCGCCAGCTAACGCATAAAACCCGCGCCATCATGCTCGAAGCGGTTTTTTCCAAATCGCTGTCGGACGCCATGAATCGTTTTTTCGGCCAGGCGCGCCTGTCGCTAACGCAATCCAATCACGAAATCGGCGAAATTCTCGCCATGATGAATGCCGTCTACAAGCGATTCGCCGTCGAACACGGCATCAATCTCGGCACACCGACGGTCTTTTCGCTGCTGCGTTACGAAAAGGAACTGGATCGCCTGCAAAAGTGGTGCGATGACCATCTCAACACCATGATCAGTCTGATGACGCACGACAAGCAGAACATCACCCAGAAATTTTTCGAGGAGGTGGCTTTGCAGGTCCGCCGCGCCTTCGAGGACGCCAACCGCGATGCCGACATCTGGCTGCGGGCGGTCATGGCGCCGATGGAAACCCGCGTCCGCGAGCATCAAATCCAGTTGAAACGGCGCCTTGAAAGCATCAAGCGCATCCATCAGGCGACGGACACGCTGGAAGACCGCATCTCCGAACTGGTCGGCATCGAGGAGGAATTGCAGCAGCAGATCAAGGCGCTCGATGTCGTTGTTGGCCGCGTCAACACCCTGCTGCTGTCGACTGATACAGAGCACTTGCAGGTTGCCTGAGTCGGCGGCGTTTCCAGTTCAGACAGGGCAACAAAAAACCCGCGCCCGGCGCGGGTTTTTTGTTGCCTTCAGCGCCCGGTCAGGGCCGCTTGTTGCCGGTCAGTTTTTCGTACTTGACCCAGAGCGCATCCTGCGTTTCGACATTGTTCGGGTCTTTCGGGATGCAATCGACCGGGCAGACCTGAACGCACTGCGGCTCGTCATAGTGGCCGACGCATTCGGTGCATTTTTTCGGGTCGATCTGGTAAATCTCGTCGCCCTGGGAAATGGCCTCGTTCGGGCATTCCGGCTCGCAGACGTCGCAATTGATACATTCATCAGTAATCAGCAGGGACATGGAGGTTTCCTCTTTCAGTTAAACGGGGGGAATCGTGGAATCTGTGGAATTGGCCCGCAGGCGCTTTTCGACACAAGGTTGGACAAATTTGCTGACATCGCCGCCAAGACGGGCGATTTCACGAACCATGGTAGCGGAAATGAACATGTACTGCTCACCGGGCGTCAGAAACACGGTTTCGACTTCCGGGTGCAGGCTGCGGTTCATGCCGGCCATCTGAAATTCATATTCAAAATCGGAGACGGCGCGCAGACCGCGGACAATCACCCTCGCTCCCCGCTCATGGACAAAATTCATCAGGAGCGTATTGAAGCCGACGACTTCGACATTGGGCACGTCATGGAGAATCTGGTTGGCCATCTCGACCCGTTCGGCCAGCGAAAAGCGCGGCTGCTTGGCCGGACTTTCGGCAATCGCCAGAATCAGCTTGTCGAACAGGCAAGCGGCGCGACGCACCAGATCTTCGTGACCGCGCGTGATCGGGTCGAAGGTGCCGGGATAAATCGCTACGCAGTGATTCGATTTGCTCAAGCTGGCCGCCGCAACAGGTGAAAATGGACTTCGCCCGCCCGGCCCTGACGGATGGTGCGCCAGTCGCCGAGCGAGGTGATTTCGTGTTCGGCCTCAACGTAAATCGCCGCATCTGCCTGCAAAACCGCCGGTAATACATGCTCCAGACGATTGATCCAGCCGACGTTAAAGGGCGGATCGAGGAAAATGAGATCAAATTTGCTTCGGCTCGAAGCGGCGTATTCTAGCGCATCCCCGCGCACAATCTCCACCGCCGCCGGTTTTTGCAGCAGGGCGTGGTTTTCCCGCAGAGCCGCCAGCACGCACGGATTTTTCTCGACCATCACCACCCGCGCCGCGCCGCGTGAAGCGGCTTCAAAGCCGAGCGCGCCGCTCCCGGCAAAGAGGTCGAGGCAGTGCTGGCCATCCAGTTCCTGCCCCAGCCAGTTGAACAAGGTCTCCCGCACCCGATCCGGCGTTGGCCGCAAACCCTCGCTGTCGGGAAAGCGGAGCAGACGGCGGCGGTAAGCGCCGCCGATGATGCGGACGCTGTTCAATCGGCGGCGACCGTCACGATCCGCAAGGCTTCCGGTTGGATGTGGCGGGCGAAAGCGGCTTTGACCTCCGCCGCGGTGACGGCGTTGACGGCGGCCTGATAACGGTCGAGGTAGTCGAAGGGCAGGCCGTAGAAGCCAATCACCGCCACGTTGTCGAGAATTTTGCGATTACTGTCCAGACGCAGCGGGAAGCTGCCGGTGAGGTTGGCCTTGGCGGCGGCCAGTTCTTCGGCGCTCGGCCCTTCGGCGAGAAAGCGGTCGAGCACGTCGCGGGCCACTTTGATGGCCTCCTGCGCCTGGCTGCGCTTGGTTTGCAGGCCGATCTGGAAGGGGCCGGTCTGCTTCAGGGGGGCGAAATAGCTGTACACGCTGTAGGCAAAGCCGCGCTTGTCGCGCACTTCTTGCATCAGGCGCGAGACGAAACCGCCGCCGCCGAGGCTGTAATTGCCGACCAGAAGCGGGAAGAAATCGGGATTGCCGCGCTCGATGGCGGGCAGGCCGATGTAGATGTGCGCTTGCGTCGCCGGGTGAGCGATGGCGGTCGCCCCGCCCTTACCGGCGGCTGGCGGCGCTGGCAGCGGCGCGGCGGAACCGGGCGGCAGGCTGGCGGCAAGCTGGTCGGCGATCTGCTCGGCCTCCGCCCGTGAAAGGTCGCCGACCAGCGTGATGCTGGCGTTGGCGGCGGTGTAGTAGCGGGCATGGAAGGCGGCGAGGTCGTCGCGGTTGAGCGCGGCAATCGACTCCGGCGTCGCCTGGCGGCCATAGGGATGATCGGGGTAGAGAGCAGCCCAGAACGCCTTGCCCGCAATGCTGTCGGGCCGGGTCATGGCCTCTTTGATGGCGGCGATGGTGCGGGCCTTTTCGCGCTCGAGGATGGCGGCGTCAAAACGTGGCTGGCTGATGACGGAACGCAGGATGTCGAGGCCGATGGCGCGTTTTTCCGGAGCCGAAAGCGTGCGCAGCGCGACGCTGGCGCGGTCGGCATCGGCCCCGCCGCCCAGTTGCGCGCCGATGTCGGCAAGTTCCTCGGCAATCGCCGTCTCATCGCGGCTGCCCGCGCCAAGATCGAGCAGGCCATGCGTCAGCGCGGCGAGACCGGCTTTGTCCGCCGGGTCGAACAGCGAACCGGCGGCGAAATCGACCTGAATATCGAGCATCGGCAGGCTGCGGCTCTCGACGAACTGGACGCGCGCGCCAGCGGCGGTAGTCCAGTGTTCGATGGTGACGCCAGCGGTGGCGGGCAGGGCGGCGAAAGATAGAAAGGCGACGGTGAGGAGGCGGATTAACCGGCTCAATCTCCCCTCTCCCGCTCGTGGGAGAGGGACCGGGGGAGAGGGTTGGGCGGTAAAAAGAGTGCTCTCTCCAACCCCAACCCCCTCACCCCAACCCCTCTCCCCCAAGGGGGCGAGGG
>JAITWU010000006.1 GCA_031285115.1 Azonexus sp.
GCAAATCCACGGATCGAGCTCGACTTCGCGCGCGCGCTGCGCGCGATCCTGCGGCAGGATCCCGACATCATCATGATCGGCGAAATCCGCGATCTCGAAACCGCCCAGATTGCCGTGCAGGCGTCCCTCACCGGCCATCTCGTGCTGGCGACGCTGCACACCAACGATGCAGCGGCGGCGGTCACCCGCCTGCTCGACAATCTGGGCGGTTTCGAGGTCGCGGATTTCGCCGATCATGATGACATCCGGGTCTTGCCGCAGAATGGCTCGCAAGGCTCTGGCAAAGCTCATGTCGATGCGCGGATTGATCTGGGTCTGGCCGATGCCGGGCAATTCGTATTCGATCGGGTCTTCGACCGTCAAAATGTTGGTGTCGGGCGCGTTCAAGCGGGCGAGCGCGGCGTAGAGCGTGGTTGTTTTGCCGGAGCCGGTCGGCCCGGTGACCAGCACGATGCCGTGCGGCTCGCGGATCAGGCGGGCAAACCCGTCTTGCGTGGTTTGGCTCATGCCGAGATGACCCAGGTCGAGGTGGCCGCCTTCTTTGTCGAGCAAGCGCAATACGGCGCGTTCGCCGTGGCCGGTGGGCAGTGTCGAGACCCGCACGTCGAGCGGTTTGCCGCCGATGCGCAGGGCAATGCGGCCATCTTGCGGCAGGCGTTTTTCGGCAATATCAAGTTGCGCCATGATTTTGAGGCGCGAGATGAGCGCGGCGTGAATCGCCTTTTTGGGCCGCACCACATCGCGCAAAGCGCCATCGATGCGAAAGCGCACGACGGAAACCTGCTCGAAAGGTTCGATGTGAATATCCGAAGCGCCTTCGCGCAGCGCCTCGGTCAACAGGGCGTTCATCATGCGGATGACGGGAGCGTCATCCGCCGCTTCGAGCAGGTCTTCGATGGCTGGCATATCCTGCATGAGCCGGGCGAGGTCGAGGCCGGATTCGACTTCATCGACCACCTCCGCCGCATTGCCGCCGGAACCGGCGTAGGCTTGGGCTATTGCTGCTTCCAGTTCGGCGGGCGGCAGCGGCTTGAGATTGACGCGGCCATAGCGGCGGCTGATTTCGCTGATGGCGGCGGGGACGGTGGCGGTCGAAATGAGGATGTCGACCGCCCCCCCGGCGTCACGCCGCGCCAGCAGGGCGTTATCGCGGGCAAAGGCATAGGGCAGGAGGCGCTCGTTGCTCATGGCGATTTCATTTCTGCGCCGGGGCCGCGTTCTGGCGGGCGCGCGGCGTCAGGTCAAGGAACGGCCCGCCCGCCGGTTGCCCCGCCTGCAAGGGCGGCAGCGCGTTTTCCGGCTGGGCGGTGGATTGCACGCCACGGATGTAGTCGTAGCGGTCGGTTACGACATTGACGCTCTGCTCGCCGCTGCGAATGACCGTCGGCCGTAGAAAAACCATGAGATTGGTTTTGGTGTGCGAGCGCCCGTCATAGCGGAACAAATGGCCGAGCACGGGAATATCGCCCAAAAAGGGCACTTTTTCGACGCTGCCGGTCGTTTTATCCTCGATCAGGCCGCCGAGAACGATGACCTGACCGTCATCGACCAGCACATTGGTTTCAATCGACCGCTTGCTGGTGATGATGCCCGCCGGATTACTGGTGTCCTGAACCGCCGAGGTTTCCTGATAAATCGCCATTTTGATCGTGCCGCCTTCGGAAATCTGCGGTCGCACGCGCAGCGATAAGCCAACGTCCTGCCGTTCGACGGTCTGGAAGGGATTGACATTGGCCGCGCCAGCCGAGGCCGCCGTCGTGTACTGGCCGGTGATGAAGGGGACGTTCTGGCCGACGATGATGCGCGCCTCTTCGTTATCGAGCGTAATCAGGTTGGGGATGGAGAGAATATTGGCCTTGGTTTCGGTTTCCAGCGCGTGCGCCAGAGCGCCCAAGCCGCCCTTCTGGTTGAAGAGGCCGAGGGTCAGGCCATTGCCCGGCGGCACCGTCAGCCCGCTGGCCGAAGTCAGGGCAATAGCCTGCGAAAACAGGTTGTTGCCGCCGCTCGAAAAAGCCGTGCCGCCGCCGACGCGCACACTGCTGGTGTTGTTGCCGGAGGCCGCCATCCACTGCACGCCGAGTTCCGCCGCCTTGTCGGCGCTGACTTCGACAATCAGCGATTCGACATAGACTTGGGCGCGGCGGGCGTCGAGCTGGTCGATCACCGTGCGCAAATTGCGGTAGACCGGCTCACTCGCCGTGATGATGAGGGTGTTGGTGGCAGAATCCGCCTGAATAAAGCCGCCCGCCCCGCCCGTCGGCAGGGCGCTGGGCGGGGCGGCGGCGGTCAGCGCGCCTTGTCCGGGGCCGTTTTGCTGCCCCGTCGCTGACAGCGTCGGGGCCGACGTTGCCTGCCCGCCGCCCGCCGCTTGCCCCGAATCCGCCGCCACGACGGCCCGCAGGGTTTGCGCCAGTTTCAGGGCATCGGCGTTGCGCAGATAAACGACATGGACATTGCCTGGCTGCGCGGTTTCCTGATCGAGCTTGGCGATGAGCGATTTGGCGAGATTGGCGCGGGCCAGCGACGGGGCGCGAATGACCAGCGAATTGGTGCGCGGATCAGCGAGCGTCAACACCCGGCCCGCATCGCCCGCCACCGGCTGTCCGCCCGGATCGAGCAGCCGGTTGACCAGCGCCGCGACATCGGCAGCAATGGCGTGGCGCAGCGGCACGACATCGAGATCGCCGACGGCTGGCACATCCAGCCCGGCGATGACCCAGGCCAGACGCTTTAAGTTATCGGCGTAATCCGTAATCACCAGACTGTTATTGCCGGGATTGATGTTGATGGTGTTGTTGGGCGAAATGAGGGGGCGCAGCACCTGCATAAGATTGTTCGCCGACTCGTAATTGAGGTGAAAAATCTGCGTCGCCATGCGGTCGCCGCGCAACTCGGCCTCCCGGCTCGGCGCGGCTTGCAGCTTGGCGTCTTCTTCTGGCACCACTTTGAGGAAACCGTTGCCGCGAACGATGGCAAAACCGCGCAGACGCAGGGTGGAAGCGAGTAAATCGAGCGCCTCGGCCTTGCTCAGGGGGTTTTCCGAAACCAGGCTGAGATTGCCTTTGACGCGCGGGTCGATGAGAAAGGTGTTGCCCGTGTACTGCCCCACCGCCTTGATGACCGATTCAATCTCGGCCTCGACCAGATTGAGCGTCGCTTTATCCGCCGTGGCATTTTGCGCCACAGCAGGCGGCAGCGTGGCGAGCAGGCTAAAAATCAGGCTCAAAAACCATAGCGCCGCGACGCCCGCGCGCCGCCATGCGCGCATTTTGCCCGCTTTGCAAGCCTCTCCCCGGGGTTCGCCCTGCATGGCGAACCCGCTCCGGCGGCGCAAAGCAGTGCTTTGCGAAACCCCGCCGTTCGCCCCCTCGCGGGAGAGGGGTTGGGGAGAGGGGGCGGCGACGGGAATCCCGCCAATCTCCCCCGCCTTGTTCTTGCTGACGCCGGTTTTTTGCCAAGGATATTTTTTCATTTGAACTCCAGCCCGATAACATTTTTGTCGCCTTCCCGGCGCGGTTGGCCCAGCAAATTCAAGAGATTCGCCAGCCCTTCTTCCTGTCCTGCCGCTGCCGCCGCCGCGCCGGAAAAGCGTAACCGGCCATTGGCCCAGACGCCGTTGCCGTTCAGGAGCAGCGGCCCCTGGGCGGTGGTCAGCGTCAGCGGCGCTTCCTCACCCTGCCACGCCAGCGCCAGACGGTAAGACCCCAGCGGTTTGATGGGCGAGAGGCGCGAAGCTAAATCGTCGATGCGCAGATTCATCGAACCGTTGATTCGCCAGCCCTCCTCCAGCCGGGTGAATTGCAGCGGCCCCCAGGCAAGCAGCAGTCGACCCGCCGGTTGTATCGTGTTCAAGGGCGCGCCGAGGCTGGCGAGCCGTTCGCCGGGCAGACGCAGCGCAGCGGCGTCGAGCGCGAACTGCCGCCAGTTGCCACGCAATTTGAGCGGCTGGCCCAATTCACCCAACTCGCCTGATTCGCCCAGGGCATCGGGATTGGCGAGTTCAAGATCGACTTGCCCCAACAAAATGAGCGGCGACAAACGCCAGACGAAACGCCCCGGCAGCAGGGGCGTCACGGCTTCGCCACCGTCCGCCGTTTTTTCCACTTTGCCGCCAATCAAGGCTGAACCGCGCCACACCGTCCCTTCGGCATCGCCCAGCGTCAGCCGCCCGCCCGTTTCCCGTTCGACCAGCGGCGCGAGCCAGGCGGCGGGCAGAAAGGCAAGCGCCGTCAGCGCCATCGCCACCATGCCCGCGAGCGACCAAAGGATGAAACGACGTGTTCTATTCATGGCTCTGCCGCCGCAGGCTGAACGTCGCGTTTACCGTATCGGGGCGGTCTTCGGCCTCGACATTGGCCTCAACCACGGTCAGGCGGGCGGTTTTTTGCATTTCATCGAGCCAGTTGACCGTCGCCGCAAAGGAGACGCCCCTGAACTCTGCCTTGACCCAATCGCCGCTCAGAGAGAGGCTTTCCGCCTTTAAGCCATTTCTCGCCAGGGCGGCTTCAAGGCTGGCCTGCGTGACGGGCGGCGGGGCAGGGACATTGGCCTGCTCGCCAGCCTGCCGCGCCAGCATCTGAACCTCGGCAGCCTGCTGACGCAGGGCGGGCAGGGTTTTTTCCAGCTTGCTCAAGCCGGTGAGCGCCGGGTCGATCAACAGGCCGTACACCAGGCAAAACGCCACCACCGCGCCAGCGACGGCCAAGCCCTGCTGCTCGCGCCGGTTGCGGTCGTTCCAGAAAGCGGCAAGCGGCTCGATCATGGCGCGAAAATCAGGCATGACGGTCTCCTTTGGGCAGTTGGACGAAGCCTGACCCTGACCGCCCGCACAGTATGATCGTCCTTTTGCCGCAGGAAGCTACCGTATGCGCACAAAGCAGAGCGGGTGGTTTTGATCCTCCCCGTTCCGCAGGAATGGGGAGGGGGACCCTGCGCAGCAGGGTGGA
>JAITWU010000009.1 GCA_031285115.1 Azonexus sp.
GCGCTGACTGGCGTCGCCAGCGCGGCGATTGACGTTTCCGACGGGCTGCTCGCCGATCTCGGCCACATCGCCCGCCGCTCCGGCTGCGCGGCGGCGCTGCAACTGACGCAGTTGCCGCACCTGCCAAAAGGCGGGGGCTACGACGCGACGCTGCGCAAACTGGCGCTCGAATGCCAACTGGCGGGCGGCGACGATTACGAACTGTGTTTTACCGCGCCCGGCGGCCAACATCAGACCATCGGCGAAATCGCCGCCCGGCTCGAACTGCCGCTGTGGCGCATCGGCGAAATGGTCGACGGCCCGGCGGGCGAAGTCACGGTCTTTGACCCGGACGGGCAGGCGCTGCCATTTGACGGCAAAGGCTTTGACCACTTTGGCTGAATCGCCCCACCGCCCCGATCTGCGCTTTCTTTGCGCCCATCCGGCGCACTTTCTCGCGCTCGGCTGCGGCAGTGGCTTGGCTCCGAAAGCGCCCGGCACTTTTGGCACCCTGTTCGCCTGGGGCAGTTTCCTGCTTTTTCGCCCCTATTTCGACGAATGGCTGTTGCTGGCGCTGTTTGCAGTGGCCTATCTCGGCGGCATCTGGTTGATTGAGATCACGGGCCGGGCGCTGGGCGACCCGGATCACGGCAGCATCGTCTGGGATGAAATCGTCCCTTTCTGGCTTGTCCTGCTCCTGACACCGGCGAGTTTTTACTGGCAACTGGCGGCTTTTCTGCTCTTTCGCCTGTTCGACATCGTCAAACCGCAACCGGCGCGTTATTTCGACCAGCATGTCAAAAACGGCTTCGGCGTCATGACCGACGATCTGGTTGCCGCAGGCTACACGCTCTTGGCTCTGGCGCTTGGCAAAATGGTTTTGGCCTGAACTGGCTGCGGCATAAAATAATCGTTTCGCTATGCCGGGAGCATTGTCATGAGTCACAAGCACGCCCACCTGATGCGCAGCATTTTCCAGGACCCGCCGTCAGCCAATATCCACTGGCGCGAAGTCGAATCGCTGCTGCATCACCTCGGGGCCGAGATTGAATCAGCCCACGGCGCGCGTTTCAAAATCACCCTCAATCGCCACGAGGGTTTTCTCCATCATCCGCACAACAGCAGCACCTGCTCGCGCGCTGGCATCAAGGAATTGCGCGAATTATTGAGTCGCGCCGGGGTCACGCTGGCCGCCTATGAAACGAGCGCCTGATTTCATTTCAGAAAGACGCGCGGTTTTCTCCCTCTCCCTTGATGGGAGAGGGCTGGGGAGAGGGTGCGCTGAGTTTGGCGCGAAGCGCATGAAAGCGGCTCAATCGCCGCCCCCCCTCTCCCCCGGCCCCTCTCCCGCAAGGGGAGAGGGGAGAATGGAAGCCCGTTACCGCTGGGCCGGGCGTTCGTCGAAGACGCGCCGCGCTTTGCCGACCTGGGTGCGGGGAATGGCGTTGAATTCCATGACCGTAATCAGGGTCGAGACGCCGATGATGGTTTTGATGTGGTGTTGCAGTTCCCTGGCGATCTGTTGCACGTCGGTCGCTGAAAGCTTGCCGGAGACTTCGCGTTGCAGTTCGCAGCGGACTTCGAGATTGTCGAGGTGGCCGTCGCGCGTCACGATGACTTGATAATTGCCGCTCAGGCGCGGGTCGCGCAGGATTTGCTCCTCAATCTGCGAGGGAAAGACATTGACGCCGCGAATGATCAGCATGTCATCGCTGCGCCCGAAAATTCTGCCGATGCGGCGGAAGGCGCGGGCGGTTGGCGGCAGCAGCCGGGTCAGGTCGCGGGTGCGGTAGCGGATGACCGGGAAGGCTTCCTTGGTCAGCGACGTGAAGACCAGCTCGCCCTGAGCGCCGTCGGGCAGCACTTCGCCGGTTTCGGGATTGATGATTTCGGGGTAGAAGTGGTCTTCCCAGACCACCGGGCCGTCTTTCGTTTCGATGCACTCGCTGGCGACGCCCGGCCCCATGACTTCGGTCAGGCCGTAGATGTCGATGGCGTCGATGCCGAGCTTTTTCTCGATTTCGGCGCGCATCCCTTCGCCCCAGGGTTCCGCGCCGAAAATGCCGACCTTGAGCGAAATCTGCTCCGGCTTCAGGCCCATGCGCTCGAATTCTTCGGCAATCACCAGCGAGTAGGAGGGGGTGACCATGATGATGTCGGGCTGGAAATCGAGAATCTGCTGTACCTGTTTCTCGGTCTGCCCGCCCGACATCGGCACCACCGTGCAGCCGAGGCGCTCGGCCCCGTAGTGAGCGCCGAGGCCGCCGGTGAACATGCCGTAACCGTAGGCGACATGCACCATGTCGCCCGCGCGACCGCCAGCGGCGCGGATCGAGCGGGCGACGAGAGCGGCCCAGTTGTCGATGTCCTGGCGGGTGTAAGCGGCCACGACCGAGCGGCCCGTGGTGCCGGAGGAGGCGTGCAGGCGGGCGATCCGGTCGCGCGGCACGGCAAAAAGGCCGAACGGGTAGTTGTCGCGCATGTCGTCCTTGGTCATGAAAGGAAATTTGCCGAGGTCGGCAAGATCTTTCAGATCGTCGGGATGGACGCCCTTGGCCTCGCACTTCCGGCGGTAAGCGGCGACATTGTCCCAGGTGTGGCGCACCGACCATTTGAGGCGCGCCAGTTGCAGGGCGGAAATTTCGTCGCGGCTGGCGGTTTCAATCGGGTCGAGTTCGCCGGGTTGGGCTTTTTTGACGGTCATGCTGGTTTTCTCCCCTCGTTGGATTTTATGTTTCAGGCGGCTTGATGATCGGCTTCTTCCAGACTGGCGATGACTTCGCCAGCGATGCGGCGACTTTTGCCCCGGAACAGCGCAATAGTACGCTGGCCAACGCTTACTGTGACGTCATAGACGCCGGTTCGACCCGAGAGTGAACGCTCGATCGCTTCCGCCGCCAGTGTTTCGCCCTCTTTGGCCGGGTTGAGAAAGTCGATATGGCAGGCGGCGGCCACGGTGTTGCGGTTGTAAGCGTTGCAGGCGTAGGCAAAGGCGGTGTCGGCAAGGCTGAAAATGAGGCCGCCGTGGCAGATGTGCAGGCCATTGACCATGTCGCTGCGCACCCGCATGGTCGCCAGCGCCCGACCGGGGGCGACGCTGACGATTTTGATGCCGAGCGCCTGCGCCGCGCGGTCGCGCGCCCAGATCGCTTGGGCCGTCGCCTCGGCGAGGGCTTGCGCGGCGGCGGGAGGGGGTTCAGTCATGGGGTTTCCTGTGACGCCGGAGCGGGGCGTTCGCTGATTGGCCGGGACGGCTTCAAGCGCCCGGTTTTTCCTGAATCAGCTCGATCTTGTAACCGTCGGGATCGTCGACGAAGGCGATGATGGTCGCGCCGTGCTTCATCGGCCCGGCTTCGCGCGTCACCTTGCCGCCGCGCCGTTTGATTTCGGCGCAGGCGGCGGCGGCGTCCGGCACGGCCAGCGCGATGTGGCCGAAGGCGTTGCCCAGTTCGTAGGCGCTCGTGTCCCAGTTATGGGTGAGTTCAATCACCGCGCCCTCGCTTTCCGGGCCATAGCCGACAAAAGCCAGCGTAAAGCGGCCTTCCGGGTAATCCTGGCGGCGCAGGAGCCGCATCCCAAGAACATCGGTGTAAAAGGCAAGCGAGCGGTCGAGATTGCCGACGCGGAGCATGGTGTGAAGGAGGCGCATGATCGTCCAGGAGGGTGGTTGGGTTGATTAAGGGTTGATCTTGACCGC
>JAITWU010000032.1 GCA_031285115.1 Azonexus sp.
TCATCGCCCAGGGCAATGATGGTGTCGCCGCTGTCGAGCCACCCGGCGAGCAGGGGCGGCGGCGTTCCGGCAGCGGCGAGAACGTAATCCGGGCGGCCAATGCGATAGCGTCGGCCAGCGACACAAGCCTCGATTCCCTGGCCCGGCTCGGCCCTTGCCTCCACGGCATCGGGGATTTCCCCGGCGGCGGCGTGGCGCAGGGCGGTCGCCACGGGGTGTTCGGAATTCTGCTCCAGCGCGGCAGCGACAGCCAGCGCCTGAGCGTGTGACAAATGACCGAAGGTTTCGGCGGCGATAAGACGCATCCGCCCGCTGGTCAGCGTTCCCGTTTTGTCGAAGACGAAATGCGTGGCGCGGGCCAGCGTTTCGATGGCGTGACCGCGCGTGACCAGCAGACCGTCGCGGGCCAAAACACCCGCCGCCACGGTCAGCGCCACCGGCGTCGCCAGCGACAAGGCGCAGGGGCAAGTGACAACCAGCACCGACACGGTAATCCACAGCGCCTTGTCCGGATCGACCCAATACCAGCCAATCGCCACCAGAACGGCAACCGCCAGCAGCGCAGCGACAAAATAAGCGGCGATGCGGTCGGCCAGGTCGACGATGCGTGGTTTTTCCAGCGCCGCCCGCTCCATCAGGTTGACGATGGCCGACAGGCGCGTACTTTCGCCGACCTGCTCGACCCGCACGACGAGCGGGCTTTCGGCATTGATCGAGCCGCCAGTCACGGCGTCGCCCGGCGCTTTCGCCACCGGTTTGCTCTCGCCGGTGAGCAGCGCTTCGTCGGCGCAACTCTGCCCCTCGACGACCCGCCCGTCGGCGGGAACGATGTCGCCGGGGCGCACCAGCACATAATCGCCGGGCTGCAAATCGGCGACGACCCGTTGTTCGGCGGCGCGATCGGCGGGGAAATTCGGCAACTTCTGGGCAAAGGCTGGCAGCAACTTGGCCAGCGCCTCGGTTACGCCGAGCGCCTTCTGCCGCGCCGTCATTTCCAGATAGCGGCCGCCGAGCAGGAAGAAAACGAACATCGTCACCGAATCGAAATACACCTCGCCGCGCTGGGCGAAAGTTGCCCAGAGGCTGGCGACGAAGGCCGAGCCGACGCCGATAGCGACCGGCACATCCATGCCGAGGCGCCGCAATTTGAGATCGCGCCAGGCATTGCGAAAAAAGGGCGCGGCTGAATAAAACACCACCGGCAGCGTCAGCACGAGGCTTGCCCAGCGCATCAGGCTTTCGATATCCGCCGTCATCTCGCCGTTGGCGATATAGACCGGAAAGGCGTACATCATCACCTGCATCATGCCGAACCCGGCGACCCACAGCCGCCACATGGCGTCGCGCCGCTCCTTCCTGGACAGCTCCTCGTTCTTCGCGGCGTCGTAGGGATAGGCGCGGTAGCCGATGGCGGCAATCGCCGCGAGAATGTCGGAGAGCCTGATTTTCGACTCGTCCCAGCGCACCCGGGCGCGGCGGGTGGCGTAGTTGATGTCGACTGCCGTGACCCCGGCCAGCTTGCCGAGATGCCGCTCGTTCAACCAGATGCAGGCGGAACAGGTGATCCCTTCGAGCAACAGCGAGGCTTCACGCTCGCCCGCGCCGAGTTCCTTGACAAAGCTTTTCTGAAAATCGGCGTGGTCGAACAGGGCCAGTTGATCGAGTATCTGTGGCATCGCTTCGCGCGGCGATTCGGGCAGGGCGTCGCGGCTGCGGTAATAATCTTCCAGACCGTTATCGACAATCGCCCGCGCCACCTCCTGACAGCCGTAGCAGCACATGGCGCGGCGCTGCCCGCCGATGTCCACAGCCAGATCGACGTTCTCCGGCAGCGGCAGGCCGCAGTGATAACAGGCGCAGTCAGACATGCAAATAAAAAAGGCGCCGAAGCGCCTTTTGGGTCAAGGACGGGGCCGCAGTATAGTTTATTTGGCCCCCATCCGGATGGCCCCATCGAGGCGGATAACCTCGCCGTTGAGGTAGGCGTTTTCCGCGATGTGGCGCACCAGCGCGGCAAATTCGGCGGGTTTACCCATGCGCGTCGGAAACGGCACCATCTTGTTGAGCGAATCCTGCACTTCCGGCGCCATGCCGAGCAGCATCGGCGTTTCCATGATGCCCGGCGCGATGGTCAGGCAGCGGATGCCGCTGCTCGCCAGTTCGCGCGCCACCGGCAAGGTCATCGCCACGATGCCGCCTTTCGAGGCGGAATACGCGGTTTGTCCGAACTGGCCTTCAAAGGCGGCGACCGACGCGGTATTGATGATGACGCCCCTCTCACCGCCCGCATCCGGCGCGTTTTTGAGCATCGCGTCAACGGCCAGACGGATCATGTTGAACGTGCCGACCAGATTGATATTGATGACTTTGGCGAAAGTCTCCAGGCGATGCGGCCCGTTGCGGCCCGCCACCTTTTCCCCGTGGACGATGCCCGCGCAATTGATGAGTCCATGCAGGCCGCCAAAATGCGCCACCGTCGCCTGAACTGCCTTTGTGGCCGAAGTTTCGCTCGCCACATCGGTTTCGACGAACAGCGCCGCCTGGCCCAGTTCCTTCGCCGCCGCTTCGCCCGCCTCACGATTGAGGTCGGCCAGCGCCACTTTCGCCCCGGCGCTGACCAGCAGCCGCGCCGCCGCGAGTCCCAGGCCGGAACCAGCGCCGGTAACGAGAAATACCTTGTTGTCGATCTGCATGTTTACACTCCGTCAATCGGGAAAACCGCTAATGATAATTCCGACGGACGCAGGAAAGAAGGGCCAAACTCTGATTGACGAACCCACTCACACCGTCAGCCGACGCAGCGCCAGCCAGTTGTTCAATGCCGCAGGCAGCCGTTCGTTAAGCAAGGTGTGGCGGCCCAGCATCCAGCCGTGAACGGCGCTGGCCGAGCGGTTTGGCAGGGCCTCGCCGAGTAGCGCCCGGGCCGTGGCGTAGTCATTGATCTGCCCCAGTTCATCCTGCAAGCCATTGAGGGCGGCGAGATGGGGCGCCAGACGGTTGGCGGGCAGCAGCGAAGCAAAAAATTCGGTGGCGTAGCGCAACTTTTTGAATTCAATGCGCAGCGGGTGGCTATCGCCAGCATCAGGCGCCTTGATTTTTTCGGCCAGCTTGCGGACACGGCGGGCGTGGTGGGCCAGGCGGTCATTGGCGAATTCCTTGAGCGAGATGGCCAAGGTATCGTCCAGCGCATAGACGGCGGCGATAAATTCGATGAGCAGGCGCGGATAGGCGCGCAAGGTCACGACATAGGCCACCGCGCGGCGGGCGCGGCGGACGCGCCGCAGGGCGCAGGCGCGCAGACGCTTCAAGTCGCGGTGATCGGGAAAATGCGCTTGCAGCGGCGGCAAAGTCTCGGCGAGAAAGACATCCCAGTTGCGGGCGTCCCCAAGAACACGGGCCAGCGTTCGCCACGTCCGGTTGTAGGCTTTGACGAATTCCGGCGGCAGAACCGGGGCGAACAGTTTGATCGCCGAGCGCAGACGGCGCAGGGCGACGCGGGCTTGATGGACGAATTCCGGCTTGCCGCCATCCTGCAAACCCGGTTCGTTGCGCTGAAAATGCTCAAGGCAATCGAGGGCAATGCGGCGAAACGCTTCGACCGGCGTCATTTCGGCATTGAGCGCGGTGCGCCGGGCCTTGAAAGGTTGCGGCGTCTCGTTGCCGAACAGCCGGTAACCGCGCTCGGCCTTGCTGGCGATGGCCGGATAGAGTTGCAGATGTTTTTGCAGACTGCGCGCCAGGCCGAAAATATCGGCGACGCGGCCTTCGATCAGTTCCAGTTCGATTTCGCACAGACGCTCCCGCCGCCCGCCGCTGGCAATGACGCCCTGATCGAGCGCCAGTTCGACGAGCGATTCGCCAAACGGCACGCGCCAGATGCGACGCCGGAAATCGGTCGTGAAAATCGGCGTCAGATGCGGCTTGGCCTGATCGAGAAAATCTTTCAACTCAGCCGCATCGACATGGCTGAAATCGAATTCCCCCGGTTGCGCGGCGGTTTCCCACTCGCTGCGCACGGCGAGGCCGCCGCTTGCGGGTTCTGCCGATTTGACGGTGAGCAGCCAGTCAGAACCCCGCTGGCGAAAGCGCAGCGCCACCTGACGCTTGTGCAAGGCGAGTTCCGGCGTGTCGTAATAGGTATTCAAGAGATGCTGGCGCTCGGCTTTGACATCGGCCAGCAGCGGATGCCCGGCGAGCTTGCGGGCATTTTTCGCATCCAGTTGCAGCTTGAGTTCGATTTCCGTGCTCATCATCCTCTCCTCTGCGAGCCAACCCAGCCGCGATGAATGACAAACGGGAATCATATCAGCAACACCGCATTGACCCGCGCTGGCGGAGCGTCAGAAAGGGCAAGCTCAACATGGTCGTCATCGTGCGCTTCTCCCCCTCGCCCCCACCCCTCTCCCGCGAGGGGAGAGGGGCTTTTTGCGGCAATGGTCGCTCCCGGCTGCCCCCTGAACCCTGTCACCTGCCCCCTGATGTCAGGCCACCGCCGTATCTTTGAGCAAACCGCGTTCTTTGGCCATCGTCATCGCCGTGTCGATGATCATGTCTTCCTGCCCACCGATCATTTTTTTGCGGCCAAGTTCGACCAGAATGTCGCGGGCCGGGATGCCGAAGCGGGCGGCGGCGCGGTTGGCGTGGAGGAGGAAAGTGGAATAGACGCCGGCGAAGCCGAGCGTCAGCGACGCGCGGTCGACGCGGACGATGTGATCCATGAGCGGGAAGATGATGTCTTCGGCCATGTCCATCAGTTTGAACAGGTCGCAGCCGGTGACGATGCCCATGCGCTCGCAGACGGCGACGAAGACTTCGAGCGGCATATTGCCCGCGCCCGCGCCCAGGCCGCCGACCGAGGCGTCGATGCGCGTCGCTCCGGCTTCGATGGCGGCGAGCGAATTGGCAATGCCCATACCCATGTTGTTGTGGCCGTGAAAGCCGATTTCGGTGGTCGGCTGCAACACCTCGCGCAGGGCGGCAACCCGCGTTTTGACATCTCCCGGCAACAGGTAGCCCGCCGAATCGGTGATGTAGACGCTGTGCGCGCCGTAGGATTCCATGAGTTTACCCTGCCGGGCGAGGCCATCCGGCGTATTGAGGTGGGCCATCATGAGAAAGCCGGTGGTGTCCATGCCGAGTTTGCGGGCAAAGGCGATGTGCTGCGGCGCGGTGTCGGCCTCGGTGCAATGGGTGGCGACGTGGACGCTGCGCACGCCGTGATCCCAGGCCGATTGCAATTCTTTCATGGTGCCAAGGCCAGGCAGGAGCAGCACCGAGGCTCTGGCCTGTTTGAGGCGGGGAATCACGGCGTCCCAATATTCTTCATTGCTGTGCGGGGCAAAGCCGTGTTGCAGGGAATTGCCGCCCAGCCCCGCGCCGTGGCTGACCTGGATGAGCGGCACGCCCGCGTCATCGAGCGCCGTGGCGATCCTGACCATTTCCGCCGTGCTGATCTGCTCGCCCTTGGCGTGCATACCGTCGCGCAGGCACATATCGTGCAGGATGACCGTGCGGCCTTTCAGCGTGCTTTCGTTATTTTTTTCGCTCATTACGCGGCCTCCTTCAGGGGCTTCAACTGGATTTTTCCGGACAGGATTTCTTCGGCGAACATTTCCGCCGTGCGCGTCGCCGCCGAGGTCATGATGTCGAGATTGCCCGCGTATTTCGGCAGGTAATCGCCGAGGCCCGAAACCTCCATGAAGATGGCGACTTTTTTGCCGTCGAACAGCGGGCCGTTGACCAGCCGGTAGCCGGGCACGTATTTCTGGACTTCGCCGATCATCGCGTGGATGGATTCAGTGATTCGCTTCTGGTCAGGTTCTTCGTCGGTCAGGCAGTAGATGGTGTTGCGCATCAGCATCGGCGGTTCCGCCGGGTTGATGATGGCCAGCGCCTTGCCTTTGCGCGCGCCGCCGACGCGCTCGATGGCGCTCGACGTGGTGTAGGTAAATTCGTCGAGATTGGCGCGGGTGCCAGGGCCGATGGATTTGGAGGCGAGGCTCGCGATGATCTCGCCATAAGCCACGCCCTG
>JAITWU010000079.1 GCA_031285115.1 Azonexus sp.
GGCATTTCGGCGACGAGCAGGGTGCCGACGGCTTGGCCGTTGGTCAGGCGAATGATGGTGTCGCGCTCGTGGCCGCTGGCGATGACGGTGTGCGCGCCGCTGCGGGCGGCGCGTTTGGCGGCGATGACCTTGGTAATCATGCCGCCGGTGCCGACGCTGCTGCCGACGCCGCCGGCCATTGCTTCGAGTTCTGGCCGACCGGCGGCGGTTTCGTGAATCAGCGTGGCGGCGGGGTCTTTGCGCGGGTCGGCGGTGTAGAGACCCTGCTGGTCGGTGAGAATGATGAGGGCGTCGGCTTCGATGAGGTTGGCGACGAGCGCCCCCAAGGTGTCGTTGTCGCCGAATTTGATTTCGTCGGTAACGACGGTGTCGTTTTCGTTGATGATCGGGATGATGCCAAGCGCCAGCAGGGTGTTGAGGGTCGAGCGGGCGTTGAGGTAACGCTGGCGGTTGGAGAGGTCGTCGTGGGTGAGCAGAATTTGCGCGGTGTGCAAGCCGTGTTTGCTGAAGGCGGCTTCGTAGACTTCGACCAGACCGGCTTGACCGACGGCGGCGGCGGCTTGTTTTTCATGCACGGTTCTCGGTCGCCGCTGCCAGCCGAGACGCTGAACGCCGCAGGCGACCGCGCCGGAGGAAACGAGCACGATCTCTTTGCCCTGTTCGCGCACGGCGTGGATCTGCCGCGCCCAGTCGTTGATGGCGGCGAGATCGAGGCCCGCGCCGTTGTTGGTGACGAGCGCCGAGCCAACTTTGATGACGAGGCGCTTGGCGGTGGCGAGGCGGGTGGTTGGCATGGTTGGTTCAGGCTTCTTCGGGTTCGTCGTCATCGCCGGGTTCTTCAGCGGGCGGGGTCATTTGCGCCAAGGCCTCGTACAGCGCGTAGATCAAGGGTTTTGTCCCGTCACCGCTGATGGCGCTGATGGAAAATACCGGGCCGTCGTAGCCGGTGGCTTGACGATAGGCGGCGAGAAAAGCGGCGACGGTTGGCGCGCGTTCTTCTTCCGGGATCAGATCGAGTTTGTTGACCACCAGCCAGCGCGGCTTGGCGGCGAGCGCCGGGTCGTGTTTTGCCAGCTCGCCAACGATGGCGGCGGCGGCGTGGACGGGATCGGCTTCCGGGTCGAGCGGGGCGATGTCGACCAGATGCAGCAAAATGCGCGTGCGTTGCAGGTGCTTCAAAAAGCGGATGCCCAAGCCCGCGCCGTCGGCAGCGCCTTCGATGAGGCCGGGGACGTCGGCGACGACGAAACTTTTTTCGTCATCGACGCGCACTACCCCGAGATTGGGATGTAGCGTGGTAAAGGGGTAATCGGCGACCTTGGGCCGGGCCGAGGAAATGGCGCGGATGAGCGTGCTTTTGCCAGCATTGGGCAGGCCGAGCAGACCGACATCGGCCAGCACGCGCAATTCGAGGCGCAATTCAAATTCCTCGCCCGGCTGGCCATCGGTTTTTTTACGCGGGGCGCGGTTGGTCGACGATTTGAAATGCAGGTTGCCGAGGCCGCCGCGCCCGCCTTTGGCGATCAGCACTTGCTCGCCATCGCGGGCGAGATCGGCGATTACGTCCTCGGTGTTCTGGTCGTAAATCACCGTGCCGACCGGCATCCGCAGCACGATGTCGTCGCCGCCCGCGCCGTATTGATCGGCGCCGCCGCCGTTTTCGCCGCGCTTGCCGATAAATTTGCGGGTATAGCGGTAGTCGATCAGGGTGTTGATATTGCGGTCGGCCACGGCGTAGATGCTGCCGCCGCGCCCGCCGTCACCGCCGTTGGGGCCGCCCATCGGAATGTATTTTTCGCGTCGGAAGGTCGCCGCGCCATTGCCGCCGTCACCGGCTTTGACGTAGATTTTGGCTTCGTCGATAAATTTCATGTCCGTCTTTCCAGGCGCTATGGCGGTTTCCAAAAATGCTCAGACGCGAAGACGAGTCGAAGACAGTACGTACAGTACGGCAAGACGAAGTCGACAAAGTATGAGAATTTTTGGCAGCCGCCATACAAACTAAAAAGCCCTATCCGGCGGATAGGGCTTTGACTTTTCCGCGTTGCCGCTTTATTCAGCAGCAGCCGGGACGATGGTCACGGTGCGGCGCTTTTTCTCGCCCTTGATGGCGAACTGGACGGTGCCGTCCTTCAGCGCATACAGGGTGTGATCCTTGCCGCAGCCGACGTTTTCGCCGGGGTGGAACTCGGTGCCGCGCTGGCGGACGATGATGTTGCCAGCGAGAACGAACTGACCGCCGTAACGCTTGACGCCAAGGCGCTGCGCCTGTGAATCGCGGCCATTACGCGAACTGCCGCCTGCTTTTTTGTGTGCCATTTGCTAGCTCCTGCGATGAAATCAGGCAACGATCGTGTCGATGCGCAGTTCGGTGAAATTTTGACGATGGCCCTGATGCTTCTGGTAATGCTTACGGCGACGCATCTTGAAAATTTTGACTTTGTCGTGGCGACCGTGAGAAACCACGGTGCACTTGACGGCAGCGCCAGCAACGAGAGGGGCGCCGACTTTCACCGACTCGCCTTCGCCTACCATGAGGACCTGATCGAGGGTGACTTCTGCGCCAACTTCTGCCGGTATCTGTTCTACTTTGAGTTTTTGGCCGGCGCAAACGCGATACTGCTTGCCACCGGTTTTTATGACCGCATACATGGGTTGGACTCCGAAAATAAACCAAAGGGTGCTACGAAGAACCGCGCATTATACGGGAAAGAGTCTGGAAGTCAAAGGCTTGTAACGCCTTTGTGATAGACTGCGCGGCTTTTAGAAGCGCATTGCGCGGGAGTTTCTCATGGCTGAAATCACCACGGCTTCCGGCCTGATCTATGAAGACACTGTGACCGGCGAAGGGGTCGAGGCCAGGGCGGGCGATCACGTCGTCGTCCATTACACCGGCTGGCTTACCGATGGTCGCAAGTTTGATTCGAGCAAGGATCGCCATGATCCCTTTGATTTTCCGCTCGGCCAGCAGCACGTCATCGCCGGTTGGGATGAGGGCGTGCAAGGCATGAAGATTGGCGGCACACGCAAATTGACCATTCCGCCGCAACTCGGTTACGGCGCGCGCGGCGCAGGCGGCGTCATTCCACCCCATGCGACGCTGGTGTTTGAAGTGGAATTGCTTGAGATTCAATGAGCGAGCGTAAAAAACCGGGAGCGCCTGCGGTGGCGGATGATCCTTGGGCGAAGTGGCGGGAACCGACGACAACAGAACCGTCGCCTCGGCGCGATCGTCCCTCTCCCCTTGAGGGAGAGGGAAAGAGGGAGAGGGGGGCGGTGTCTGAAGGCGCTCCCCCCCTCACCCCTCAAGGGAAGGGGCTTGAAAAAGCCAAACGGGAGCCTTTGAGCGGGACATTAAGTCCGCTGAAAAAACCAGTCAGGAAAAACGCCAGGCACGTCAATAGCCCGGCGAACAGCGGCCCGGCCCCTCACCCCCGGCCCCTCACCCCGGATGGGAGAGGGGAGGAACGGCAGACTTCGGCGCGTCAGCGG
>JAITWU010000014.1 GCA_031285115.1 Azonexus sp.
GGCGCGCTGACTGCCAGCGATGTAACGCATATGCGCTATCCCACCGCCATCTCTCGCTTGCTCGGATTTCGCATCGTCGCCATTGGCAAAGCCACAGCTACCATTGAACTGGATGCCGATACCGCGCTGCACGGCAACCAGCAAGGAACGGTTCACGGCGGACTGTTATGCGAACTGGCCGACGCCGCCATCGGCACGGCGCATTCCACCTTGATGCTGGAAGGCGAGAGTTTTACCAGCATCGACCTGAAAGCGACCTTTCTTCGGCCTGTCTGGCAATCGCGGCTGAATGCCCGCGCCTGGGCCGAGCACCAGGGGCGAACCATCTGTCATTACCGGTGTAACATCCAGCGCGACGACGGAAAGATCGTCGCGAGCATCGCCAGTACCGTCATGACGCTGCGCGATAAGCACGCGCAAGGCCGATGACTCAGGTGAGCAAACCACACAGGAAATCAGAAATGGAAAACACGGAATGCCTCTCCCAAACCAGACGCGGTGAAACCTTTCGGGCGCTTCACCGCGAAGCCGATGGTTTTGTCATACCCAATCCCTGGGATGCCGGTACGGCAAGACTGTTGGAGATACTCGGTTTCAAAGCCCTGGCGACAACCAGCGCCGGGTTCTCATTCTCTCGTGGTCAGCCGGACAACTCTGTGCCGCGCGAGCCATTGCTGGAACATCTGGCCCAGATCACGGCAGCAACCTCGCTGCCGGTCAGCGCCGATCTGGAAAACGGTTTTGGCGATGCGCCCGAGACGGTCGCGCAGACCATCCGACTCGCCGCCATCGCTGGCGTGGTCGGCGGATCAATCGAGGACACGACTGGCAGAGCCGGTGATCCTTTGTACGAGCGAGCATTCGCGGCCGAACGTATTCGCGCCGCCGCCGAAGTGGCGCACGGACTGCCATTTCCATTCACGCTGACGGCACGGGCGGAAAACTACTTCATCGGTCGCAGCGACCTGCCCGACACCATTGGCCGATTGCAGGCTTACCAGGAGGCTGGCGCCGACGTGCTCTACGCCCCAGGTCTGAGCAAACCCGAAGACATCGCCACGGTACTGCGGGAAATTGATCGGCCTTTGAATGTCATCATCGGTTTTCCCGCCATCACCTTGGGCGCGCGTGATTTGTTCGCAATGGGTGTCAAGCGTGTCAGCGTTGGCGGCTCCCTGGCTCGTACCGCATTGGGTGCGTTCTTACGCGCCGCAACTGAACTGCGCGATTCAGGCACCGCTGGTTATGCCGATGCAGCGGTCAGCGGTAGCCAACTGAACGCGCTATTTGGCTAACGGCCTGCGGCTGGCTTCATACCGGATCGCCATAGCCCCCGCCGCTACAACACCCGGCACGGGACGACCAGCGCGTAGCCGACGCCGCGTGCGGAGCGGATCATTTCGCTTTCCGGGCGGAATTGCTCCAGCTTGCGCCGCAGGCGGCTGATCGAGACTTCCAGGCGGCGCTCGGCAAAATCGGCGAGGTTGCTGCCGTACAGCGCGACCAGCAATTCTTCCCGTTTTGCCGGGCGCGGCGCGTTGTGCAGCAGGATTTCAAAGAGGCAGCATTCGCTGTGGGAGAGTTGCAACGTCTCGCCATCGGGGGCGATGAGCACCCCCCGGCCGCAGTCGAAACTCCAGGCCGGGGCGTCGCTCAGGGGCGATGCGTCGCTCAAAGGCGAGGCGGCATTCAGGGTGGGTGGTGGGGCGGCGGCGTCGAGGCGGCGCAGGAGGTTGGCGATGACGGCGAGCAATTCGGCGGCTGGCGTCGGTTTGACGAGATAGGCGTCGGCCCCGCCTTGCAGACCGACCAGACGGTCATGCGTCATGCCGCGCGCGGTGAGCATGATGATGCCGAGTTCAGGCCGGGACTGGCGCAGCCGGGCGCAGATGGAAAGGCCGTCTTCGCCCGGCAAGCCGAGGTCGAGAATGACCAGCCGACAGGGCTGGCGGGCCAGATGCCAATCGAGCGCCTGACCGTCAGCCAGACCGGTGACCTGATAACCGGCGTGACTCAGGTGAAATTCCAGTTCTTCGCGCAGGCTCTCGTTGTCTTCGACCAGCGCCAGCGGGATTGGCGTCGCGCTGTCGTTCGTGGCGCCGTCGTTCGTGGTGGTATCGTTCATGGTGGTAGCGTTCATGGCGCCTCCGGCAGCCAGATGACGAAACAGGCGCCGTCCGTCCAGCGGCTGTCGAGGCGCAACTGGCCGCCGTGGCTTTCGATGATTTCGCGCGCCAGCGAAAGGCCCAGGCCCAATCCCGGCTTGCTGGCGGTTTCATCGAGACGCCGGTATTTCTCGAAAATGGCTTCTTCCTTGCCGTCGGGAATGCCCGCGCCGTAATCGCGGATGCTCCAGACGAGGCCGCGCCCGGATAGCGCCGGGTAGATGTCGATGCGGATCGGCGTCTCCGGCTCGGCGTACTTGACGGCGTTGTCGAGCAGATTGAGAAAAACGAAGTACAAAAGCCGGGCATTGCCCGTAATCGCTGGCAGCGGCCCGGCGGCGTTGAGCGTCACCCGCGCCGCCGTATCGGGGTCGAAGGCGGCCAGCGTCTCAGTGCTGAGTTGGGCGAGATCGACCGCCGCCATCGGGATTTTGGCCGTCGGCTCGGCGGCGGAAAAACGCTCCTGCACTTCCGCCAGTTCCATCAGGGCCTTCATGCGTGTCACCGCCTGGGCGATGTTTTGATAGCGTTTGTCGCGCTGCGCCGGTTCGCTCCCGATTTCGTCAAGCAGATGCAGGCTGTGCGTGGCGGCGTCGATAATCGCCACCGGCGTTCTCACCTCGTGCGTAATCATGGCGAGAAAGCGGTTTTGCTCGGCCCGCGCCGTCCGTTCGCGCTCGCTGACGGCGATGGCGTCTTCGGCGCGCTTTTGCGCCAGATTCCTCGCCCGCTCCAGCTCCCGCGCTTTCAGGACCAGCGAGAGATGCAGCGCCAGCACCAGCGGCAGATCGCCGAGATGGGCATTGCCGATGATCTCCGGCAAATAAGGAATAAAGCCCAGGGTGCCGAGATAATTCGGCACCATGATGACGAAGTAGGCAGGTATCGACACGGCGATCAGCCGGTTGGCCACTTCCCCGCTCCGCCACAAGCGCCAGTAGGCTGGCAGCGAAAGAAAGGGGGCGATCATGGCGCAAACAAAAATCACCGTCGCCACCTGGCTATAACCGCCCAATAGCGGCGACAGCGCGACCCAAAGCCCCATCGCCATGACCAGGCGATAAAAATACAGGAGGCGCGGAAAATTGCCCTTCAACTGCAAAAGCATCGCCTGATACAGCGTCACGAAAAAGGTCAAAAGGCCGACCAGCGCATTGGCAAGCTGATTGGTCAGCGCCGCATCATGGGGAAAGAGAAATTGATCGGCCAGACCATCGGCAAAAAACCAGCGCAATCCGACAACGGTAACCCCGAGGGCAAACGCGCCATAAACGGTTTCCCGCCACAACAGCCAACTCATGAAGTTGAACAGGGCGACCGCCAACATAAAGCCGAAATACAGCCCGAAACCAAGGAGCGCCGCATCATTGGCCGCGCGCAGCGCCTCGCCCCGCCACAGGCGCGGCGAAACGGCCAGGGTGCTGGTCGTCTCGACACGCAGATAGATCACCGCGCCCGGCTGCGGGTTGGTCAAGCGAAAACTGGCCGCGCGATACGGCCCCTCGTGCGCCGCAAAAGCAACGGTATCGCCACTCCGGCGCGCCAGCCAGCCACCCTGCGGCGTCTGCTCATAGAGGCGCACATCGTCGAGCACCAGCGGCGGCGCTTCGAGCCAGTAATCGCCTTGCCGGTCGATGTCATCGGGCAGCGTCAGCCGCAGCCAGCAGGCATCCTTGGTATAACCCCGGCTCAAAGTCTCCGGCATGGGCTGGAAATCGGCAGCGCGAGCCGCCACCTCGTCGACGCTCAACTGCCCGCCGGAATCGCAAAGAAAAGCCGCATGTGGCGCCAGCAACGGCGTGGCGTCACCGACCTGTGCGGCGAAGGTGGGGAGAGGCAGAGCCAGCATGAACCACAACAGGCAGCGCCAAAAAACCGGGCGCAACAGCGGCAGCGGCAGGGAAAAGCGGGCGGAGGCAATCATCAGGGCTGGCCGGGTCGGAAAGTCACGACGCCGATTCTAAAGGAGGGGTCGCCAGCCAATCCTCACAAATCCTCACATTTTCCTATTTGTCATATTTTTTGTTTTAGCATCACAAATGTCTCAAAAACCATATAGGTGAAAAAATCATGAAATTTATCGAAAAAACTGCGGTCGCCGCCGTTACCCTGGCTCTGGCTGGCCTCGCGCAATCCGCCCCCGCCTCTTACGAAGCGCCGACCCTTGGCGGCGGCGATGGGCAGCGTACCGACAAGCGCGTCTATGCCGGTCTGCAATGGACATTCGGCGGCAAATCGGGCTTTGTCCCGCAAGTCGTCATCGGCGCGCGTTCGCTCAAGGTCAAATCTTCGGATTCGGTATCGGGCGGCGAAGTCAGTCTGCGCCTCAATATCTTCAACGGCTTTGGCGTCGACAGCCTGCGCGCCGTCTATGTTGGCGGCAAGCGCGACATCCAGGGCAATCTCGGCGGCGGCTACTCCTTTGCCGACGGGCGCTTTCTCGGCACGGCGGCAGCGCAAGGGCCATACTCGCGTCTGGGAGCGGATTACCTCTTTGGCAGCGGCGCTTTCCGCCCGTACATCGAAGTCAATAGCCTGAAAAAACCGGCGGAAGTCAAAGACAGCGGCACAAGCTGCCGCGCCGGTCTCATCCTCGCCCCGGCAAGCAACTGGGGCGCTGGCGCCGCCCAGACGGTCAACGGCCAAACCTGCGCGCCCACGCTGACGCCTCCGGTCTAAAGGTTTTTCATTACGGCGGGCAGCTTATATAGCTGTTACAAAAATAAATCAGATCGCGGCAAGCAGCATCTCAGAATTCCCGCGCCGACGGTTATCGTCAAAGCCCCTCTCCC
>JAITWU010000185.1 GCA_031285115.1 Azonexus sp.
AGGCTGTTCTGGCCGCGCGTCATGGCGAGAAAGACCTCGGCCAGCAGTTCGGTATCGAGCAGCGCGCCGTGCAGGGTGCGGCTGGAATTGTCGATTTCGTAACGTTCGCACAAGGCATCGAGGCTGTTGCGCTTGCCCGGATGCAGGTCTCTTGCCATTTTCAGCGTATCGGTCACGCCGTTGCACAGGGTTTCGACCGGCACGCGGTCGAGCCGACTCAGTTCGGCATTGAGAAAGCCGAGGTCGAAGGGGGCGTTGTGGATGATGAGTTCAGCGCCGTTGATGAAATCGAGAAATTCATCCGCGATGTCGGCGAATTTTGGCTTGTCGGCAAGAAAATCGAGGCTGATGCCATGCACCGCCTGAGCGCCTTCGTCGATTTCGCGCTCCGGGTTGATGTATTTGTGCAGATGGCGGCCCGTCAAGCGGCGGTTGGTCATTTCGAGCGCGGCAATTTCAATGATCCGGTGGCCCTGACGGGGATCGAGGCCGGTGGTTTCAGTGTCGAGGATGATCTGGCGCATCTCAGCGGCTCCGCTGGAAAAGCCCCTCTCCCTTGCGGGGCGAGTGGTGGGGTTGAGGAGAAGGGTAAGGGGCCTCGGCGCGCTTTCACCCTCTCCCCCGGCCCCTCTCCCATCAAGGGAGAGGGGAGAAAAGGGCGCTCTCGGACAGGTGTCTGGCGCAGTGATCCTGGGGGTCATGTCAACCTTTCGGTAATTCATCAATGCCGCGATTGGCGAGCGCGTCGGCGCGTTCGTTTTCAGGGTGTCCGGCGTGGCCTTTGACCCAGATCCAGTCCAGCTTGTGCTGGCTGGCGAGCGCGTCGAGTTCCTGCCACAGGTCGGCGTTTTTGACGGGCTGTTTGGCGGCGGTTTTCCAGCCGTTCCGCTTCCAGCCGTGAATCCACTCGCTGATGCCTTTCAGGACATATTGCGAGTCGGTGAAAACCCGCGCCGCGACCGGGCGTTTCAAAGCCGCCAGAGCGCGGATGGCGGCGGTCAGCTCCATGCGGTTATTGGTCGTTTCCGGCTCGCCGCCCCATAGTTCTTTTTCCTGCCCGCCCAGGCGCAGGATCGCGCCCCAGCCGCCGGGGCCGGGATTGCCCTTGCAGGCGCCGTCGGTGAAGATGTCGACTCGGGTTTCAGTGTTGCTCATGGATTTCTTTCTGTACGGCTGGGCGTAGTGCTTTGCTGGAAACGCGCTGTTTGCGCCATTCCGGCGTTATGAGGCGCATCCCCCAGGTGCGTTTGATGGCGCGCAGAATATAGACGCCACCGGAAAAACGCCACCAGCGGCGGCCTTGATTTTCAATCGGATGCCAGCGCCGCAGCCAGTTTTCTTCCGTCAGCGGCGGCGCGTAGCAGCCGAGCGTCGTCCCGCCCACCTCGAAACCAAGGAGCCGCAGCCAGTCCTTGAGGCGGTTGAGCGAGAGCCAGGCGCCGTTCCACGGGAATTGATCGCGGCGGCGCACGCGCCGCTGCAAACCCCACAGGGAGAAGGGATTGAAGCCGACGATGATGATTTGGCCTTCGGGAATGAGGATGCGCTCGACCTCGCGCAAAATTTGGTGCGGGTCGCTGGCAAATTCAAGCACATGCGGCAGCAGCGCGAGATCGGCGCTGTGCGAGGCAAAGGGCAGCGCCGTCAGGTCGCAGAGCACATCGGCTGCGGTCAAAGACAAATCGCTGTTTACCGTCTGCCGCAGCGGAATCCGGCTGGCGCGCAGGAACGGGCATTGCGGCAGGCCGATTTGCAGGGCGTTGAAGCCGAAAATATCCTCGACCAGCGCATCGAGCGCCTGCTGCTCCCAGGCCAGCACATAGCGGCCCTGAGCCGAATCGAGCCAGGCGTCGAGACCGGGAATTGACATCCGGCGAGGCCCGTTTGATAGTTCCGGCATGTTTGAAATTTCGTTCATTCCCGCGTTCAAGGACAATTACATCTGGCTGCTTTGCCGCGACCGGCAGGCGGTCGTCGTTGATCCGGGCGATGCCGCACCGGTGCTGGCCCGGTTGGCGAAAGACGGTTTGACGCTCGCTGGCATCCTGATTACCCATCATCACGCCGATCATCAGGGCGGCGTTGGCGAACTGACGGCGCGCGCTTTGTCGTGTCCTCCCGTGCCGGTTTTCGCTCCGGCCAGCGAGTCTATCACAGGCCGCACGACGCCTCTCGACGGCGGCGAGCGCCTTCTGCTGCTGGGCGAGACGGTCGAGGCGCTGGCCGTTCCCGGCCATACCGCCGGGCATCTCGCTTATCTCGCCGGAGACTGCCTGTTTTGCGGCGATACGCTCTTTGGCGCGGGCTGCGGGCGTTTATTCGAGGGGACGCCGGGGCAAATGGCGGCGTCTCTCGCAACCATCGCCGCCCTGCCGCCAGCGACCCGAATTTACTGCGCCCACGAATACACCGAGGCCAATCTGCGCTTTGCTGCCGCCGTCGAACCGGATAACCCGGCCATCGCCGCCCGCGCGGCGCGCGTCGCCAAACTGCGCCGCGCCGGTTTGCCGAGCGTGCCATCCACGTTGGCCGAAGAACTGGCGACCAATCCCTTCCTGCGCTGCCGTGAGCCTGCCGTGATCGAAGCCGCCCGCCAGCACGGAGCGCCGGATCAAACGGCGGTCGCCGTTTTTGCCGCGCTGCGCGGCTGGCGCAATGGTTTTTAAGCCGCCGTCAGAGGCGGCGCTCTGACGACGCGGTTGCGGCCATTGTTCTTGGCTTCGTAAAGCGCCCGGTCGGCGGCGGCGATGAGGCTGTCGGCGGCGTTGTCGAGTTCCGGCACGGTGGCGGCCAGCCCGATGCTGAGGGTGACCCGGCTGTGGCTCGATGCGCTGTGGGGAATATTGAGCGCCTGCACGGCGCGGCGGATTTTTTCGGCGACGATCAGGGCGCCGCCGATTGGCGTTTCCGGCAGCAGAACCACGAATTCTTCGCCGCCGTAACGGGCGGCCACGTCCGAGCCGCGTTCGAGGCTGGTGGCGATTGCCCCGGCGACGCGGCGCAGACATTCGTCACCGGCCTGATGGCCGTAGGTGTCGTTAAATTTTTTGAAGTGGTCGACGTCGCACATCATCAGCGCCAGATGATGACCGCCGCCGCCACGGCGGGCGCGCCGCCATTCGCGGGTCAGGCAGTCGTCGAAATAACGGCGGTTGGCGATGCCGGTCAGGCCATCGCTCGCCGAGAGGCGTTGCAGATCCTGATTGGCCTTGTCGAGTTCGCTCGCCAGTTTGACGAGTGAGGCGCGCATTTCGATCAGGCGTCCCATGGCCCGCACCTTGGCGCCGAGGACGATTTCGCTGACCGGCTTCAGGAGGTAATCGTCGCCGCCCGCCATGATGCCCTGCTCGACATCTTTATCCTTGTCGAGCGAGGAGAGGAAGATGATCGGCGTCCAGTCGCCGCCCTGTTCGATGGCGCGGATGCGGCGGGCGACTTCAAAACCGTCGATGTCGGGCAGGATGACATCGAGCAGCACCAGATCAGGCCGTTCGCGGTCGAAGCTGGCAACCGCCGCCGCCCCGTTTTCGGCTGGCAGCACAGTGGCGCCGAGACGCCTGATGTATTCGGTAAGCAACATCAGGTTCGAGCGGCTGTCTTCGACGATGAGGATTTTCATGGAAGCGGCACAGACAACAGACGAGCGGCAGACGAAAGTGTCTCGTTACTGCCGCGAAAGGAGGCGGACAGTGTGATAAATTAACCTGGAATTTTTTCCGGGACAGCATATTAACATGGCAGAAGCGTTGGCAGGCAGTCAAAATGGCGTTTCAAGGCTGAAAATGCTTTTGTATTCGCGGCGTATCAAGCGTTTCGGCCTGTGGATACTGGCTATTTTCGTCGCTTTCGGGCTGTTCGGTTATTTTGCCGGGCCGCCCATCATCAAATCGGTGCTGGTCAAGCAACTGTCGCAGCAACTGCATCGCGAAGTCAGTATCGACCAGGTGGCGCTCAATCCCTATGCGCTGTCGGCGCAGATCGACGGGTTCAGCGTCAAATCCGCCGAAGGCCGGGAAGTCGTCGGTTTCGACAGGTTGGCGGTGAATCTGTCGTCGGCTTCGCTGTTCAAGGCGGCGCTGGTGGTCGACGCCATCCGTCTCGACGGCCCGCGCCTCGAAGTCGTCCATGAAGGCGATGGCCGCTACGATATTTCCGACCTCATCGACGAATGGAGCAAACCCAGCGAGGAGCCGTCGACCACCCCGCGTTTTTCGCTCAACAACATCGAAATGAACAATGGCCGCATCGTCTTTGACGACCGCCCGAAAGGCGTCAGGCACGAGGTCAGCGACATCAACCTCGGTCTGCCTTTTCTCTCCAGCCTGCCCTATCAGGCCGAACTGCTCGTCCAGCCGCATTTTTCCGCCCGCGCCGATGGCTCACTGATCGAAATGCAAGGGCGCA
>JAITWU010000237.1 GCA_031285115.1 Azonexus sp.
TTGGCGACATAATCATCGCCGCCCAGTTCCAGCCCGACGATGCGGTCGACCTCATCGGCGCGGGCGGTGAGAAAGAGCACCGGAATATCGGAATGGCGGCGCAGTTGGCGGCAGACATCGAAACCGCTCATATCCGGCAGGCCGACGTCGAGCACAACCAGAGCAAAAGGCCCGTCCTGCGCCAGTTTGGCGAGCGCCTCGCCGCCGAGAAGACAATGCTCGCTGGCAAAACCTTCACCCCGCAGGGCGTAAGCCAGCGTCTCGGCAATGGCGGGTTCGTCGTCGACGATGAGGATGTTCATAAAAACCGGTCGAGCAACTTCCGGCTTTGCCGGTCGAGCGCCGTCAGGTCGCGGATCAGGAATTCGATGCCGTGGCTGTCGGCAATCAAAAGCCGCGTCGGCGACAGGCGGCGGATGTCTTCCTCGCCCTTGAGCGTCAGTTCGCTGTCGCCCCGGTCGGTTTCGACCTGCCACACGCTCGGGCAGGCGAAGCTCGATACGGAACGGATGCGGACGATTTCCGGGACGAATTCGCGGCTCTTGAGTTCCGCCTCGATCAATTCGCAGGCCGACGGCGGCAGGTCGGCGAGGCGCTCGATCCAGGCGATTTCGTGACCCTCGGCGCTGACCAGCGACAAACCCTCATCCGGCGCGGCAATGGGAAAAGCCCGCACCGGGGTGACGTTGGCGAAGCGTTCGCCATCTGCGGCAATCACGACGAGACGGCCCCAGGGGTCGCGCTCGACTTGGAGGTTGGGGGTCATGGTTTCAGGCTTTCGTCGCGCATCATGTCCTTGTCCTGATTCACGCAAAATCAGCCATATGCCGCTGCTGCGCCTGATACAGCCGGTAGTAATGCCCCTCTGCCGCCATCAACTGCTCGTGGTTGCCGGTTTCGACAATGCGCCCGCGATCCATGACCACCAGCCGGTCGGCCTTGCGCAAGGTTGACAGACGGTGGGCGATGGCGATGGTGGTGCGGCCTTTGACGAGGTTGTCGAGGGCTTTCTGGATTTCTTTTTCGGTTTCGGTATCGACCGCCGAGGTGGCTTCGTCGAGGATCAGGATGCGCGGGTCGATGAGGAGCGCCCGGGCAATCGAAATGCGCTGGCGTTCGCCGCCGGACAAGCCCTGGCCGCGCTCGCCAACCAGCGAATCGTAGCCATGCGGCAGGCGCAGGATAAATTCGTGGGCATGGGCGGCGCGGGCGGCGGCGATGATTTCGGCGCGGCTGGCGGCGGGTTTGCCGTAGGCGATATTGTCGGCAATGGTGCCGAAAAAGAGGAAAGGCTCCTGCAAGACGAGGCCGATGTGACGGTGAAATTCCGCCACCGGCAGGGCGCGGACGTCGACGCCGTCGATCAGCACTTGCCCCTCGGAAACATCGTAAAAACGGCAGATGAGATTGACCAGGGTCGATTTGCCGGAACCGCTGTGGCCCACCAGCCCGATCATTTCGCCCGGTTCAATGACGAGATCGACATCCTTGATGACCGCCCGCGTGCCATAGCGAAAACCTGTTTGTTTGAGTTCGAGGTGGCCGCTCACTCTGGGCAGATGCACGGGTTTCACAGGTTCCGGCACGCTGGAGACGTGATCGAGAATATCGAAAATACGCTTGGTCGAAGACGCCGCCCGCTGCGTCGCCGAGACGATGCGGCTCATCGAATCGAGCCGCGTGTAAAAACGGCCAATATAGGCAAGAAAAGCGGTCAACACGCCGACCGTCGAATCGCCCCGGGCAATCTGCCAGATGCCGAAAACCCAGACGACGAGCAGGCCGATTTCGGTCAGCAGCGTGACCGTCGGGGAAAACAGCGACCAGGTTTTGTTGAGCTTGTCGTTCATCGCCAGATTGTGCTCATTGGCGAGGCGGAAACGCTCGCCCTCGCGCTTTTCCTGGGCGAACGCCTTGACCACGCGAATGCCGGGGATAGTGTCGGCCAGCACATTGGTCACCTCGGCCCAGACGCGGTCGATTTTCTCGAAGCCGGTGCGCAGTTTTTCGCGCACCACATGAATCAGCCAGCCGATCACCGGCAGCGGCAGCAAAGTCACCAGCGCCAGCCACGGGTTGATGGAAAAGAGGATGACCGCCGTCATGGCGATCATCAGCACGTCGGTGGCAAAGTTGAGGAGGTCGAGCGAGAGAAAAACGTTGATGCGGTCGGTCTCCGAGCCGATGCGCGCCATCAGGTCGCCGGTGCGTTTGCCGCCGAAATATTCAAGCGACAGGCCAAGCAGATGTTCATAAGTTTGCGTGCGCAAATCGCGGCCCATGCGCTCCGAGACGAGCGCCAGAATATAGGTGCGAATCCAGCCCAGAATCCAGGCCAGCAGCGCCGCGCCAAGCAAACCGCCAAGGAGCAGCCCGACCAGCGGCCAGTCGATGGGTTTGCCGTTCTGGAAGGGAATCAGCACATCATCCATGAGCGGCATGGTCAGATAGGGCGGCACCAGCGTCGCCGCCGTTGACGCCAGCATCAGGACAAAAGCCAGCAGCAACCGCCCCCGGTAAGGCCGGGCGAAACGCCACAGGCGCAACAAAGTCCACGTCGACGGCGGCGTGGTTGATTCGCGGGCGCAATTCGGGCAATCCTCTTCGCCGGGCGGAATCGGCGTCTGGCAAAGCGGGCACAATTCGGCGGCAGGCCGCTCGACCGGCTGACCGCTGACCCGGCTGTCGCGGTAGAGGTCGAACTCGCCAATCAGCCGCAACGCCGCCAGATTGCGCCCGCCGGTATAGCGCCAGGAAGCCAGACGGCCTGCGGCATCGAGCAATTCCAGCGTGCCGACCCCGGCATGGTCATGCTGGTCGAGCCGCAACCCGGCGGCCAGTTCCCAGCTTGCGACTTCTTCCGCAGCGGCGCTCCAGGCGAGCAGGCGGCGGTCGGTCAAGAGCACCAGCCCGGCGGCGAAATTGAGGCGTTGATCGAGATCGGTTTCCAGCCACGCCAGCACGCTTTCATCCCCTTGCAGGGCGGCGCGGCAGGGAGCGGGCAAGGCAACCGGAGAGGGCGGAACGGCGCTGGCGTCAGGCGGGGCAAGATTCGGCATCGGCGGAGTATAACGGAAGGCGCTGGCGCTCTCCCAGGAAGGGTTTCACAGCCGCCGCCAGCGCCCCCTGTAACGGGCGCTCAAATCACGGTAGATTACGCTTTCCGACTGAAAAAAAGCGCCATCATGGAAAACCTGCATCTGTTTCTCGCCCACGCCATCGAGCTTGAAAGCGATTCCGCCCGCCGTTATGAAGAACTCGTCGCGGCGATGGAAACCCAGGGCAGTCCGGAAGTCGTCCGCTTCTTCGAGCGCATGGCCCACTATTCACGCCTGCATCTGCGCGACGCCATCCGCCGCGCCGGTTTCCACCCGCCGCCGCCGTTGCGCCCCGAGCAATACTCCTGGCCCGATGGTTGCAGCCCGGAAGCGGCGGCCTGGGAAAGGGTCGATGGCTTCATTGACGTAGTCGGCGCGATGACGCTGGCGCTCGACGGCGAACGGCGCAGCCAGGCGTTTTACGCAGCAATTGCCGAAACCACGACCAACCCGCGGATCCGCAAACTGGCCCATGATTTCGCCATCGAAGAAGCCGGTCACGTCACGCTGCT
>JAITWU010000273.1 GCA_031285115.1 Azonexus sp.
TCGGTAACTGTTGCGACAAAAACCGGGGATAATATTATTTTTGGCTTGGCAAGTCAAAGCAAACAGGACAGGCACCAGGGCCAGAGCATCAAATTCCCTGTCATTTCAACGCAGTGCTGAGAACTTGCCCGTAAATAAGCCAATCATTACTTCGCGCTCGTCTACCCCTCCACCATGCTTCGCATGGTCCCCCTCCCCATTGCTTCGCAACGGGGAGGAGCTTGGAGCCACCGTGGTTTTCGATCCTCCCTATTGGCGCAGCCAATGGGGAGGGGGACCACGCGCAGCGTGGTGGAGGGGTCAAGGGGGGGGCAGACAACCAATTTACGGACAAATTCTTAATCGCCGGCTCTGTAACTCATTGAGCATTAAAGAATTTTGATGCTCTGGCCCTGCAACCCGGCGACCGCTTCAACCGCTCATGACGCGGTTTTTGCCAGCGTGTTTGGCCAGATACATGGCGCGGTCGGCGCGGCGGATGGCCTCGGCGCCGGATTCGTCGGCCTTCAACTGGGCGACGCCAGCGCTGAAGGTGATCAGTATCTTCTCCTTGCCAGCGAGGAAAATCGCCTTGGTCAACTCATGTTGCAGGCGGCTGATGGTTTTGAGGCCACCATCGAGGTCGGTGTCGGGCATCAGGATGACGAATTCCTCGCCGCCGTAACGCGCCAGCGCGTCGCTCGGGCGCAGGTTGGCGCGGACGATTCTGGCGAGGTGCACCAGCGCCACGTCGCCGACATCGTGGCCGAGGCGGTCGTTGATCTTTTTGAAATTGTCGATGTCGAGCAGGCAGACCGAGAGCGGCGTATCTTTGCGCCGCATGTCGGCGATTTCGCGCGTCAGCGCCTCGTCCAGCCCCTTGCGGTTGAGGGCGTCGGTGAGCGGATCGTGGCGGGCCATGGCGCTGGCGTTGTCGAGTTCGAGATGCAATTGCACCAGTTCTGCCTCGCTCGCCTGCACCCGTTCTTGCAAATATTGCAATCGCTGGCGGGAACTGGCGGTTTCGTCGACCATGATGCGGGTGGCCTCGACGAGATCGGCGAGCAGCGGCGTCAAGTCCTCGAAGCGGCTGACGGCGGCAATTTCTCTGGCGCTCTGCTCGACTTTGCCTTGAAAGCTGGCGCTCGAAGCATTGATCATCGCCAGATGTTCGACAAAGGCTTCCAGCATCCGGCGCATTTCCTGCCGCGCCTTGACCGCCTGATCCTTGGCCCCGCCCTGCCGCGCCATCACGTCGCGCAGGCGCTGCTCCATTTCGCCGAGGTGGCGCAAATTGAGCGGCAGCGTAATGACCGTCAACAGGCCGTCGATCTGGCCTTTGAGCCAGTGGTCGTCGAGGCTCAGTTCACCGATGTTTTCGATAATCAGGTGCAGCAGTTTGAGCAGGGAATGCTTGACTTCAAGCTGCCGACCAACGGCGGCGCGAACCTTGTCCTGCCCCTCGGCCAGGAGGTTGTGCAATTTTTCCTCATTGACCGGCATGGTCCGCAACACCGCCAGCAGGTCGGCGAACAGCCCGGCAACCGGCGCGCTCTCGTCGCTGAAGACCGGCTGCACGCCCTCGACAAAGTGCGCCAGATGCGCAGCTAACGCCGGTGACAGCGCCGACCCGCCGCCGTGACCGTGGTCGTGGCCGACGGCGATATAGGCGACCAGCGCCTTCTCAAAACCCTGCCAGCTACGTCGACCGATCGCCTCATCGAGGCTGCGCAAATGGCGCACCTGTTCCGGGTTGTGGCCGCTCAACTCACGCGCGATGTGGCGTAGCGGTTGTTCGGGAAAAACCGCCGTATTGGGCAACTCGGCGATTTCGTTGTAGCACGCCTGATAATTGACAGGCGTCGGCGGCACATGACTTTTGGCCAGCCGGATGAGGGTTTCGCGCGCGATTTCGGAAGGCGTTTTGGCTGCGGTCATGGGGATATTCGGGGGCTGTGGACGGCATTCGCAAAAGGGCGAACGGCTGATCGCCACTTTAACATGCCAATGCAATTATGAAAATACAATGTCATCAAAAATCCGGATGGTTTGCGCTGGCGGCGACATCCTCCTCCTGCTGCAAGCGCCACATTTGCGCGTAAGCGCCGCCCGCCGCCAGGAGTTCGCCGTGGCTGCCGCGTTCGATGATGCGGCCTTCCTGCATGACGAGAATCTGGTCGGCGTTCATCACCGTCGACAGGCGGTGGGCGATGATGAGGGTGGTGTGGCCGCTGGCGACGCCTTCGAGCTGGGTCTGGATGGCGCGTTCGGTGGCTGAATCGAGGGCCGAGGTGGCTTCGTCGAAAATGAGGATGGGCGGGCGTTTGAGCAAGGCGCGGGCAATCGCCACGCGCTGTTTTTCGCCGCCGGAGAGTTTGAGTCCGCGCTCGCCGACGCGCGTCTCATAGCCTTGCGGTAGCGCAGCGATAAAGTCGTGCAACTGGGCGCGCTCGGCGACGGCGATGACTTCCTCGCGGCTTGCCGTGGGCCGTCCGTACTGGATGTTGTAGAAAATGCTGTCGTTGAAGAGCACCGTATCCTGCGGCACGATGCCGATGGCGGCGCGCAGGCTCGCCTGTCTGATCTGGCGCAGATCATGGCCGCCAATGCGGATGCTGCCGCCGCCGATGTCGTAGAAGCGGAACAAAAGCCGCGCCAGCGTCGATTTGCCGCCGCCCGACTGGCCGACGACGGCCACCGTCCGCCCCGGCGGGATACGAAAACTCACATCATGCAGAATCGGTCGCTCGGCTTCGTAGGCGAAGTCGACGGCGGCGAATTCAACGTCGAGCGGGCCGCCGGGCAGATCGCGGGCGTCCGCAGCATCGGCGATTTCGCGGTGTTCCTTGAGGAGGCGAAACATGCGCTCGATGTCGGTGAGCGCCTGACGGATTTCGCGGTAGACGATGCCCAAAAAATTGAGCGGCATGTACAACTGGATGAGAAAGGCGTTGACCAGCACCAGATCGCCGATGCTCATGCGGCCATCGACGACGCCGGAAGCCGCCCGCCACATCATGGCCGTGACGCCGAGGGCGATAATCGCCTGCTGGCCGAGGTTGAGGTAGGCGAGCGTTTTCTGGCTCTTGGTCGCGGCGTCTTCCCAGCGCCGCATTTGCTCGTCGTAACGCGCCGCTTCCCAGGCTTCGTTGTTGAAATATTTGACCGTTTCGTAATTGAGCAGGCTGTCGATGGCGCGGGTGTTGGCGGCGGAATCGCTTTCATTGACCTGGCGGCGGATGTCGATGCGCCAGTTGCTGACCTTGACGGTGAAAACGATGTAAGCGGCGAGCGAAACGGCGGTGATGAGGACGAAACCGGCGTCGTATTTGACGAACAGGATGCCGAGCACGAGGCCGATTTCGATCAGGGTCGGCAAAATGGAGTAGAGGGTGTAGGAAATGAGCGAGGAAATCGAGCGGCTGCCGCGTTCGATGTCGCGCGAAACGCCGCCGGTCTGGCGTTCGAGATGAAAGCGCAGGCTCAGGGCGTGCAGATGGTTGGAGACTTCGAGCGAGACTTGCCGCACGGCGCGCTGGGTGACGCGGGCAAAGAGCAGCTCGCGCAATTCGGTAAACAAGGCCGAGGCAAAACGCAAAGCGCCGTAGAGGAGCAGCAATAACACCGGCAGCGCCAGCGCCTGCGCCGCTGGAGCAAGGCCGTCGATCATCTCCTTGAACACCATCGGCACCGCCACCGTGGCGACCTTGGCTCCGAGCAGACAGCCGAGCGCCAGCACGACGCGCAGCCGGTAGCGCCACAGGTAAGGAAACAGGGTGCGCAGGGTCAGCCAGATATGGGCGTCAGGCAAAGGCTGACCGGCGGGCGGCTTGGCGGCAAGG
>JAITWU010000301.1 GCA_031285115.1 Azonexus sp.
AAGGGCGCGCAAAAAAATCTGATACCTGATCCCTGACCTCTGATACCTGTAGAAAGACGGTGCGACCGTTGCCGGTGCTTGGAACCACCGGCAACGGCCACCGCCCGCAGAGTACCCTGCGTTTGGCCGAGGCGCCGTGCTGTGCGCACAGCGGGCCTCGGATAAGTAAATAGGAGCCGTCATGCATTTCGAGATTGATTTTTCTGCCGCGCACCTCATCCGTTCCCTTGCTGCTGTGCGTCAAGTCATTTCTTCGGAAGAATTGCTCCGCAGCATGGGTGGCTCGCTGGTAGATGTTCATGTGCGGCGACACGAACAGGCGCTTGCGCCAGATGGAACCCGATGGAAAGAGCTTTCCCCGACAACGCGGAAGAAAAAACGCAAATTGCGAATATTGTACGAACATGGGGATTTGCTCCGCTTCCAGTATCAGGTCGAGGGCAATACCGTGCGCATCGGCACCAATGACTGGAAAGGTATTTTTCACCATTTTGGCACCCGCCGCACCGTCCGACATCCCGGCCTGCCGGCCAGACCCTTGGCTGGGTTTCCGGCTTCTGATCAGCAAATAGTGGCCGATCTGGTGGCCGACCACCTGACGGCGGCGCTACGGTAAGCCCGACGATAGGAAAGCCGCCCCACGTCGTTGGCGCAGGGCGGGTGCACCATGCGCCTGACGGCGCATTATTCACAACGTTTGCTATAGAATAGCAAGGTCGCTAAGATGATCTGTGCAAGTACCTTAACGACACGTTGCCAACGACTTTGACAGGTTGGCTTCATGGAGAACACCTCCCTTCCGGGCGGAGATTCACCGGGCAGCGCCCCTGCATGGGCGCATTGCACGGCGCGCCCGGCAAGGAGGATACCCAAAACCGCCCCTTCAGGGCGGTTTTTTTTGCGCCACTTGACAGGATTACACCACCCGGCGCATGATGGAGAAACGGTGCCTAGAAACACCAGTTGCTTACAGCGGTTGCCGCGCCCGAAAGAATTGCGGTTTTTTTACGTCCATTGTTTTGCAATGGCCGGGTGTGCGAGGAATAAAAGACCCGCAAGGGAAATCACTCCGCCGACTGTAGCCGGTTTCTAGACACCTGGCCGCCAGCGCCTCGCTGGCCCTCTCTAGAAGGAGCTACACCATGAACCCCGATCTTTTTCCCGAAACCCTGCTCGTCACCTGCGAGGGCGATCGGATTTACACCACCAGCCTGAAGGTGGCCGAGCATTTTCACAAACGCCACAAAAACGTGCTGCAAAGCATCGAAAATCTGCTGGCCGAATGCCCAGATGAGGTATTCAACGGGCTGAATTTTCAGCCCGTTGAATACTTGGATGCAAAAGGTGAACGACGCAAAATGTACAAGCTCACCGAAGAAGGTTTTGCCCTTCTGGCGATGGGTTTCACCGGCAAGGAAGCCTTGCGGTGGAAAATCAACCTCCTCAACGCCTTCATGGCCCAACGCGCCGCCCTTGCCAAGCTCACCGCCCGCTATGCCCACGTTGTTGATGTCATCCGCCCCAATCTACGGCCAGTGGTTGAAGGCACTGAGGCGGGTTTGAATCGGGCCAGCATCGCCGGGGCGCTCGGCAAATCAGCCAATGCCATCACCTACCACCGCCGTCAGGCTCGTCGCTTCGGGCTGCTTGGGGGCGCAGCATGAACGCTCAGCGCCAAACTTCGCCCAGCGTCACACCCACCGCCTTCGAGTGCAAGTACCCCTACCGCATCTCGGAAGAAGGCGTCGATAAGCTGACGCAGGCCGACGGCTTGTTGATGACCTTGGCAATGCTGGCCGGAGAAATCACCAACACCAACAAGCACGCCGCGATCCCGTTCTCAATGACCGACCTCGAACGCTCGGTGTGGGGCATTTTCTGCCTTATCAATGACGCGCTTAAAACCCTGGTTAACGATCATGGCGAGTCTGCTGAGGTGATCTGTCCCGCGGGAAGCATTTCGCTCCTGCCTCGGCCAGACCTCTACCAATAAGCTCCCGTAAAACAACGGGAGCTTTTTTATGGCCAGTGACATCAAGGTCGGCATCAGTTTGAACCTCAAAGGGGTGCGCGATGTGGCTTCTGCCACCCGCGAACTGGAGCGCCAGATCCGCGACACTGAAGGACGTTTCAAAAAACTCTCCGAATCGGGCAAGCTCTCACAAAGGCAGTTGGGCGAGGCAGCAACGGCCATGCGCGCCAAGGTCGCTGCCGCCCGCGCCGAAATCGGCAAGTTGAACGATACGGTCGGCAAAACGGCAATTGGTAAATACGCCGCCAACATTGAGGCGCGGCGCACGTTGGGTATCCGCGCCGAGGTCGATATTCAGCGCGATATTAAAAAAACCGAAGCGGCGTATCAGAAGCTGGTGAGTTCCGGTGTTCTTTCAACGCAGCAGCAAGGCCGCGCCTACGAGGCAATGCGGCAGAAAGTCACCCAGCTCACCAACGAAATGGGGCGGCTGACCGTCGCGCAAAAAACCGCCGCCGGGTTCAAGTTTGCCGCCACCGCTGCCGTCGGTGTCGCTGCCGCCGCCTATACGCTCAAAGCGCCCGCCGAACGGGCCATGAGTTACGACCAACAGCTCGCCAATATGGCGAACACGGCATTCGCCGAGCGCGACGCCGCCGGGCGCAAAATCGGCATGAAGCAACTGGAAGAAGCGGTCAACAAGGCAAGAAAACAGGGCGGCGGAACCCGCGAGGATGCGGCACAGGCGCTTGATACGATGATCGCCTCCGGCGTCGTCTCCAACGCCGACGCCATCAAAATGTTGCCCGGCATCATGAAGGCGGCGACGGCGGCCAATACCAACGCCAATGATCTGGCCACCATTGCCATCCGCGCCCAGCAGACTTTCAAAATTTCCGCCGATGATCTGCCCCAAGTTCTTTCCTCCGCGCTGGCTGCCGGACAGGCTGGCGGTTTTGAGTTGAAGGACATGGGTAAATGGCTGCCGCAGCAGATGGCGATGGCGGGCAATCTCGGCCTTTCCGGCAAGGAAGGTTTTGCCAGACTGGCGGCGTGGAATCAGGCCTCGGTCATCACGGCGGGGAGCAAGGATGAAGCAGGTAACAACCT
>JAITWU010000362.1 GCA_031285115.1 Azonexus sp.
AAGGGCGAGCCGGGGAAAGGGTTGAAGGGAATCAGGTTGAATTTGCACGGCACGCTTCTGACCAGCGCCAGCAATTCGCGGGCATGGGCGTCGCTGTCGTTGATGCCGTCGAGCATGACATATTCAAAGGTGACGAAATCGCGCGGCGCTTTGTCGAGATAACGCTGGCAGGCGGCCATCAATTCGGCCAGCGGATATTTCCGGTTGATCGGCACCAACTGGTCACGCAGCGCGTCATTGGGCGCGTGCAGCGAGACCGCCAGGGCCACCGGACATTCGTCGCGCAAACGGTCGAGCGCTGGCGCGAGGCCGGAAGTCGACACCGTGACCCGGCGACGCGAAAGGCCGTAAGCGTTGTCATCGAGCATCAGCCGGAGCGCCGCGACGGCGTTGTCGAAATTAGCCAGCGGCTCGCCCATGCCCATCAGGACGACGTTGGAAATCATTCGCCCATCACCCAAACTCGCGCCATGCGCCACGCCCAGCGCCTGATTGGCCCGCCACAACTGGCCGATGATTTCAGCGACCGTGAGATTGCGGTTGAACCCCTGCTTGCCGGTCGAACAAAAAGCGCAATCGAGGGCGCAACCGGCCTGGGTCGAGACACACAACGTCCCCCGGTCGTCTTCCGGGATGAACACGGTTTCGACCGCGTTGCCGTTGCCGACGTCGATGAGGAATTTGCGCGTGCCGTCATCCGAGAGCCTGTCGGAAACGACGGCTGGCGGCGCGACCACTGCCTGGGCCTGCAACTTGTCGCGCAGGCTTTTGGCGATGTCGGTCATGGCCGCGAAATCGGCGACGCCAGCGCGATGAATCCAGCGCAGCACCTGGCGGGCGCGAAAAGGCTTTTCGCCCGCCCCGGCAAACCAGGCGGTCAGACCATCGGCATCGAGATCAAGAAGGTTCTGCATGGATCGGGAATCAGGGATCCGGGATCGGGAATCAGAAAAATCCAGATTCCCGCCCGACTGCCGCCGATTAACGGCCTGCGTAGATGTTGAGACCGGGGAAGAAGAAAGCCACTTCGACCGCCGCTGTTTCAGCGGCATCCGACCCATGCACGGCATTGGCGTCGATCGACTCGGCAAAATCGGCGCGGATGGTGCCTTTATCGGCCTTTTTCGGATCGGTCGCGCCCATCAGCTCGCGGTTTTTGGCAATCGCATTTTCGCCTTCCAGCACCTGAATCATCACCGGGCCGGAAGTCATGAAAGAAACCAGATCCTTGAAGAAGGGCCGCTCCTTGTGCACCGCGTAAAACTGCCCGGCCTCCTGCGCCGAGAGCCAGGCCATGCGCGAAGCGACGATCTTGAGACCGGCCTGTTCAAAGCGGGCGTAAATCTGGCCGATGACATTTTTCGCCACAGCGTCGGGTTTGATGATGGAAAGGGTGCGTTCGATAGCCATTTGATTACTCCGTAAAAGCGGGATGGTTGACAAAAATAAGGACAAAACTGCGTTGAAAAATAGGTAATTTTAGCAGATTGGCCAGGCCCGCCGCTGTCTGGATAGCGGACGGCCAGGGCAATCGCATGAATGACGTAGGGGCGGCATTCTGCCGCTAGCGGGCGACTAAAATTCGCCCCTACAACACCCTTTTTCTCCCTCAGGGGCTTTTTGCAGCGGATAAAAACAGTTGTTTTGTTGTCCAAAAACATTCATGCGATTGCCTTGAGCGGGCGGCGCAGCAGGCAGTAAAACAAACAAAAATCAGCCGCCGCCAGCGCCCGGCGGTTCGCGCAATGGTTCACGCAAGAGCGCAAAATCGCGCGGCGCAACGTATTGCAAGGCTTCCTTGCCTTCGGCATTGACGGTCACGTCAAGGCCCAATTGCGGATAGAACAAATGCACCTGCTTTTCCCCCACCGGCAAACGCTCGGCGGGCGGGCCAAAACGCTGGACAATGGCGGCTTCATCGAGATTGGCCGCCGGAATCACCGCCAGCGACTTGACCGCCGCCTTTTCCAGTTGCGCCAGATCATCAGGATGCAGCGTAATTTTGCGCGTCGTGCTCTCCATGTGCTTGGCCTTCAAGGCGCGCTCACGCATCGCCTCCACCGTCGCCGGGTCGACATCGAGCGCCGCCACCAGCCGGGCCTGGACAAAACCGAGCGTCACCTCGCTGTAATAGGCTTCGACCGCGCCCAGTTCATCCGGCCGGGCGATGATCGCCACCTCCGGCTGGTTGCCGAAGACTGCCTTGAGATCGGCCAGCGTGCTGCGCCCCGGCTGCAAACCAAAAACCGTGCTGCCGCCCTGGCCATCGACGGTAATCTGCCACGGCAGATTACGCCCCGGATCGCCATCACCCTCAGGAACAGGAATCAGAAAGGAAGCCACGATGACAAGAAAAACGAGGCCGATCAGGTAAAGCACAAGTTTCATGTTTGCCCCCGCAGGCGTGCGCCGACACCCGGCGCAAAATAAAAAAGCCACTGAAAATCAATGGCTTGTATATCTGGCGGAGAGGGCGGGATTCGAACCCGCGGTGGGCTATTAACCCACACACGCTTTCCAGGCGTGCGACTTAAACCGCTCATCCACCTCTCCGTGAAAGGCGCGCATTGTAGCAGCCTGAGGTGAGAGTTCAAACTGGGCATTTCCCCACCCCAGATCTGAGGACGGCAGCGTCAGCCGCCGGGTTCGGATAAATCCACAAAAATTTGCCAAAAATGGCGATTTTTACGGGGAGGGCGCATGACAAAGCTCACAAATCCTCACAATTTGGCCCCTTGGTCATTTCCTGCAATTTTTTGCTTATATATTTCAACCCATGTCATTTTTTATGCATGTGGGTTGATGCCTGTTGGGTATCGAGCCACCAGCCAACCGGAGCGCATCGTGAACAAATCCTACAAAACCATTTTCAACAAAACCCTGGGTGTCTGGCAGGCGGTGGCGGAAATTGCCAGAGCGCAGGGTAAATCAAAGAACGCTATCACCCCACCCGCCGGGCAATAGCTGATGCCAATACTGGTTATGCAGGATGGGTAGAGGCGCAGCCGAAACCCATCAATCAGGCGACCCGACAAGGCAAAAATCCGATGGGTTTCGCTGCGCTCTACCCATCCTGCGAGGTCTGGATTGCTGCGGCTTCGCCTCGCAATGACGCAAGTTGGGGCGAGGGAAAGTTTCTGCGGAGTTCCGCTGCGATAGCTGCCTTGTTTGGCGCGTTGGCGGTAGGCAATCCAGCTTGGGCGGCGGCCACCGGCGGGC
>JAITWU010000041.1 GCA_031285115.1 Azonexus sp.
GTTTGTGGGTGGGGCGGGGCCCCCCCCCCCCGCGGCCGGGGGGGGGGGGGGGGGGGGGGGGGGCCCCCCCCGCCGCCCTGCGCCGTCTGCGCAACACGCTCTTCAGCCTCGCCGCCCGCAGCCAGCAAGGCTTCACCCGCGCCTACGAACGCGCCCTCGACTGGTCACTGGCCTCCCCCTGGCTGATCGTGCTCGTTCTCCTCGTCGTCATCGTCCTCAACGGCTACCTCTTCGTCGCCATCCCCAAGGGTTTTTTCCCGGAGCAGGACGCCGGGATTCTCTTTGGCGGGCTACGCGCCGATCAGAGCATTTCTTCCACCGCGCTCGGCGACAAGCTGCAAATGGCGGTGGACATCATCCATGCCGAACCGTCGATCCAGAACGTCGTCGCCTTCGCGGGCGGGGCGCGGGCGGGCGGCGGCTTTTTGTCGGCGACCCTGAAGCCCGCCGCCGAGCGTCCGCGCGGCGAAACCTCGCGCGCCGTCATCAACCGCCTGCGCCCCCGGTTGATGCAGATTCCCGGCCTCGCCGTTTTCCTCAACCCGATGCAGGAACTGCGCATGGGCGGGCGCAGCTCCAATTCGACCTACCAATACACGCTCAAAGCCGACAACGAGGCCGATTTGCGCAACTGGTCGAACAAGCTCGCCGAACGCCTGAAACAGGACGCGCGCCTGACCGGTATCGACACCGACGCCGCCGACAACGGCGTCGAAACCTATATCACCGCCGACCGCAACAAGGCCGCTTCACTCGGCATTACGCCAAAAGCGATGGACGCGGCGCTCTACAACGCCTTCGGCCAGCGTCAGGTGGCGACCATGTATACCGAGCTGAACCAGTATTCGGTGGTCATGGAATGGGCGCGGCAATACGCCAGATCGCCGGTCGCGCTCGCCGATGTATACGTCCCCGCCGACCCGTTCAGCAAAGGCGGCGTCACCGACAGCAACGCCAGATCGGCCAACCCCGCGCTGCGCAACGCTTCCACCGGCAGCGCCGTTTCCGTCGGCGCCCGGACGATGGTTCCGCTCTCGGCCTTCGCCGCCTTCCGCGAACGGGCCATTCCGACCACCGTCTGGCACGACGGCGGCGAGCTTGCCTCGACCGTCTCCTTCGATCTGGCCGACGGCGTCTCGCTGGAACAAGGCCGTCAGGCGGTGCAGGACGCCGTCGCGGCCCTCTCCATGCCCAACAACCTGCACGGCGAATTTTCCGGCATGGCCGCCGCCGCGCAGCAAAACCAGTCGCAAATGGGCCTCCTCATCCTCGCCGCCATCGTCGTCATCTACATCGTCCTCGGCATGTTGTACGAGAGCCTCATTCACCCCGTCACCGTGCTGACGACGCTCCCCAGCGCCGGTTTTGGCGCGGTGCTGGCGCTCCTGATGTTCCGTCTCGACTTTTCCATCATGGCCCTGATCGGCGTTTTTCTGCTGATTGGCATCGTCAAGAAAAACGCCATTCTCATCATCGACTTCGCCCTCGACGCCGAACGCGCCCGTGGCCTCTCCGCCGTCGCCGCCGTGCGCGAAGCCTGCCTCTTGCGCTTTCGCCCGATCATCATGACCACCCTTGCCGCAGGCTTGGGCGCGCTACCGCTCGCCATCGGCTTCGGCCAGGGATCGGAACTGCGCCAGCCACTCGGCATCGCCATCGTCGGCGGCCTGATCGCCAGCCAGTTGCTCACCCTCCTGACCACGCCCGTGGTATACGTCCTCCTCGACAAACTGCGCCGCCGTGGAGAAGATGAAGCCCATCTGGCCCGGCATGTCAGCGCGGCGACGGCTTGAAACAAGAAAGGAAGTTAAATGGACTCTCTTTATTTCGGCGACAACCTCGATGTGCTGCGCGAGGAGATTAAGGACGAATCGGTCGACTTGATCTACCTCGATCCGCCATTTAACAGCGCCCGTGATTACAACGTTTTGTTTTCTTCGCCCAAAGGAGAAAGAAGCGAAGCACAGATCACGGCTTTTGAGGATACTTGGCACTGGGGCGAACAGGCTGAGCGGGAGTTTGCCGAAATTATCCACTCTGGAAACACGAATGTATCTGAAATGATACAAGCGATGCGTCAATTTCTTGGTGAAAATGACGTGATGGCCTACCTGACAATGATGGCAAATCGGCTACTGGAGTTGCATCGGGTGCTAAAATCGACCGGCAGCCTTTACCTCCATTGTGATCCGACAGCCAGTCATTATTTGAAAATGGTGCTAGATGGTGTATTTGGGAAGGAAAATTTCAGAAACGAAATTATCTGGCAGAGAACAAATGCCCATAATTTCAAGTCAAAACAGTTTCACCGGGTACATGACATTATATTTTTTTATGTAAAGACAGAAAAATATACTTACAACCAGCTCTATGGGGATTTTTCGCCTCAGCAACTTGCCCGCTACCAAATTGATACCAAGACAGGGCGTATGTTTACCGGGCAAGACATGACAATTATTGGCGGTGATCTGACGCCGTGGCGGGGGACAGCCCCAACCGCGCCGCGAGGCTGGGGCATGGGTTTGGCAGAACGGGAAAAACTGTGGGCATCGGGAATGATTCTCACACGTCAGGATGGATCGCCCCGACTGGATGGGCGTAAGGTTTGGCTGGATGAAAAAGAAGGCGTTCCGATTACCGATTTATGGATGGATATTGAGCGCATCGGAAATACAAGCAAAGAGCGGCTTGGCTACCCTACGCAAAAACCTCTTGCTCTCTTGGAGCGTATCCTTAACGCTTCCAGCAATGAAAGCGATATCGTGCTGGACCCCTTTTGTGGTTGTGGCACGGCAGTTCATGCTGCACAAAAATTGAGACGACACTGGATTGGTATCGATAT
>JAITWU010000114.1 GCA_031285115.1 Azonexus sp.
AGCGCCCCCCTCTCCCTCTTTCCCTCTCCCGCAAGGGGAGAGGGACGATCACGCGACACAACTTGTCAGGCATGAGCTTCACGCGATTGCCCGCAAAATCACGAAAGCGCCGCCTTAACCTGTTTCGAGACTTCGCCCATGTCGGCCTTACCCGCCAGACGCGGCTTTAACACGGCCATCAGTTTGCCCATGTCGGCTGCTCCCTTGGCCCCCGTTTCGGCGACGGCAGCAGCGACGGCGGCGGCGATTTCGGCATTGCCCATCTTTTCCGGCAAATAGGCGGCGAGCACCGTGATTTCAAATTTTTCGGCATCGGCCAAATCCTGACGGCCCGCCGCTTCGTATTGCGTCACGCTGTCTTTGCGCTGCTTGGTCAGTTTTTCGACGACGGCGATTACGGCGGCATCGTCGAGTTCGCAGCGTTCATCGACTTCCTTCTGCTTGATGGCGGCGAGCAACAGGCGGATCGCGCCCAAGCGGGGCGCGTCCTTGGCCTTCATGGCGGTTTTCATGTCGTCGGTGATGCGGGTTTTGAGGCTCATGACAATGGACTCGACAAAGGGAAAATCAGACAAAAAAGCCGCCGGCTGTTTGAGCGGGCGGCTGGTTTCTGCGCTGGCTGCGGCGATCAGTACAGCTTCGGCGGCAGGGTCAGGCTGCGGAGGCGCTTGTGTTGGCGTTTGACGGCAGCGGCAGCCTTGCGTTTGCGCTCGGCGGTGGGCTTTTCGTAAAACTCGCGGGCGCGCAATTCGGTCAGCAGACCCGTCTTTTCGACAGTGCGCTTGAAGCGGCGGATAGCCACCTCGAACGGCTCGTTTTCCTTGACACGAATATTCGGCATATGGATTCACCCCCTTCCGTCAGGCGCCCGTCCGGTCAAGTAAAAGGGCGGTGCGCGCAAAATTGGTCTCCGCTGGAATGCGGAAAGCCGATGATTATAGGGCAAAAATGCGGTTGACCTCAATGCTAGAATCGACGCCGATGTTAATTCTCGGCGTTGAATCCTCCTGCGACGAAACCGGCATTGCGCTCTACGACAGCCGCGATGGGCTATTGGCGCACGCCCTCCACTCGCAGGTGGCGATGCATGCCGAATACGGCGGCGTCGTGCCGGAACTCGCCTCGCGCGACCACATCCGCCGCGCCGCGCCGTTGCTGCGCGAGGTTCTGGCCCGTTCCGGGCGCGACCTCGCCGCTGTCGACGCCATCGCCTACACCCGTGGCCCCGGCCTTGCTGGCGCGTTGCTGGTCGGCTCGGCCTTTGCCGAGGCGCTGGCGCTGGCCCTCGATAAACCGACGGTGCCAGTGCATCACCTCGAAGGCCATCTCCTGTCGCCGCTCCTGTCGGCCACGCCGCCCGAATTTCCCTTCGTCGCCCTGCTCGTTTCCGGTGGCCATACGCAATTGATGCGCGTCACCGGCGTCGGCGAGTATGAACTGCTCGGCGAATCGCTCGACGACGCGGCGGGCGAAGCCTTCGACAAAAGCGCCAAACTGCTCGGCCTGCCCTACCCCGGCGGCGCTTTGCTGTCGAAGCTGGCTGAGAGCGGCAAGGCGGGCGTCTACGAATTGCCGCGTCCGATGCTGCATTCGGGCGATCTCGATTTCAGCTTCTCCGGCCTCAAAACGGCGGTGCTGACCCTGGTTCGCGCCCAGACCGAGCCGTTGCCGGAAACCTTCAAAGCCGATGCGGCGCGGGCCTTTCAGGAAGCCATTGTCGACGTGCTGGCGGGCAAATCGCTCAAGGCGCTCAAAGCCACTGGCTTGAAGCAACTGGTAGTGGCGGGCGGCGTCGGGGCCAACCGGCAACTGCGGGCGCGCTTGAATGACGAGGCGCGGCGCAAAGGCTTTCGCGTTTTTTATCCCGAACTGGAATTTTGCACCGACAACGGCGCGATGATCGCGCTGGCCGGTTGCCTGCGCTTGCAGGCGGGCGACGCCGCCAAAACCGCCGGGGCTTTTTCCGTGCAGCCGCGCTGGCCGCTCACCGATATTTCGCGCGGCGTAACGTAAGCCCGCTGCATCAACCCTTTTTCTTGCTGCCGATCTTGCTTTCCTGGCCCGCGAGCAGCCGCTGGATATTCTGCCAATGCTTGGCGATCAAGGCCACGGCGATAATGCCGACCACCACCAGATAACCGCCGCTGCCATGACTCAGCGCCGAATAAACCGGCGCCAGCCCGGCAGCAACCACCGCCGCCGCTGAGGAATAACGGGAGATGCCCGCGACCAGCAGCCAGGTGACGAGGACAGCGAGACCGAGCAACGGATCGAGGGCGAGCAAAACGCCAGCGCCGGTCGCCACGCCCTTGCCACCCTTGAAGCGGAGAAAAACCGGGAACAAATGGCCGAAAAAAACCGCCAGCGCCACCAACCCGACGACCATGTCGGAAAAACCCCATTGCTGCGCGGCAAAAACGGCAAGCCAACCCTTCAGGGCATCGCCAATCAACGTAAACAGCGCCGCTTTTTTGTTGCCAGTGCGCAGCACATTGGTCGCGCCGGGGTTGCCCGAACCGTAAGTGCGCGGATCAGCCAGACCAAACAGTTTGGCGGCAATCATGGCGAAGGGAACGGAGCCAAGCAGGTAAGCGGCAACGATGGCGAGGGCGATAGTCATGGCGGGTGGAGGCGGGAGCAGTCGCGGCGAATTTTACACCGGGCGACCATTGCGCCTATCTGTGCCGGTATTTTCCATGCCGGGCCAGCCTTGGCCGACTTGCGCCCGGTCAATTGCCGTCTGTCGTCAAAATGCGGTTTCGTCATTTCAACAATTGTTGTATCGTCGAAAAATGGAAAAGAACACCGCCATCACCCTTTTTGAATCCCTCTCCTCCGGCGTCCGGCTCGATGTCTTTCGGTTGCTGGTGCGGCAGGGCCTTGTCGGCATGGTGGCGGGTGAAATTGCGGCAACGCTTGCCGTGCCGCCGACCAATCTTTCTTTTCACCTCAAGGCGCTGACGCAGGCCGGGATGTTGACGGTTGAACAGGAAGGGCGCTTTCAGCGTTACCGGGCCAACCTGCCGCTGATGCTGGATCTGATCGCTTACCTGACGGCGGAATGTTGCTCAGGAAAGCCTGAGCAGTGTCTCGATATGCGCCTTCTTTCCCCGTGCGCCGATGTTGCGCCGCCGCCTTCTTCACCTTCTTCAATCTGAAAGCTCGGTAAAAATGAACCTTCTCTTTCTCTGCACCGGCAATTCCTGTCGTTCAATTCTCGCCGAAGCCACGTTCAATCACTTGGCCCCGGCGGGGTGGCGGGCGGTGAGCGCGGGTAGTCGCCCGGCGGGTTATGTTCATCCGCGTTCGCTCACGCTGCTGGCGCGCGAGGGTATTTCAAGCGCGGGCTGCCACAGTAAATCGTGGGACGACCTGCCGGTGACGCCGGACATCGTGATTACGGTTTGCGCCAGCGCCGCCGGTGAAACCTGCCCGGCCTATCTGGGGCCGGTTTTGCGCGCCCATTGGGGCGTCGAAGACCCGGCGCGGGCGACGGGGACGGAGGCTGAAATCGACGCCGCCTTCATGACCGCCTACCGTATTTTGCGCCAGCGCATCGAGGCTTTTCTCGCCTTGCCGCTGGCTGAACTGGCGCTGGACAAAACCCGGCTCAAGGCCGCGCTCGATCGCCTCGCCGCCCCAATCTGAATGACAGGAGCGCCTCGCCATGACCACCCGCTGTGAAGTCGCCACGCCACAACCGATGAGCGTTTTTGAACGCTACCTGACCGTCTGGGTCTTTCTCTGCATCGTCATCGGCATCGCCCTCGGCCAGTTCTTTCCGGCGGCTTTTCAGGCCATTGGCCGTCTCGAAATCGCCCAAGTCAATCTGCCGGTCGGGCTGCTCATCTGGGTCATGATTATCCCGATGCTGGTCAAAGTCGATTTCGCCGCCCTCAACGAAGTGCGCCAGCATGTCCGGGGCATTGGCGTGACGTTGTTCGTCAACTGGCTGGTCAAGCCGTTTTCGATGGCCTTTCTCGGCTGGCTGTTCATCCGCCACCTGTTCGCCCCGCTGCTGCCCGCCGACCAACTCGACAGCTATATCGCCGGACTGATTCTGCTGGCCGCCGCGCCGTGCACGGCGATGGTTTTTGTCTGGAGCCGCCTCTCCAACGGCGACCCGCTGTTTACGCTGTCGCAGGTCGCCTTGAACGACAGCATCATGGTCGTCGCCTTTGCCCCGCTGGTGGCCTTTCTCCTCGGCATTTCGGCGATCACCGTGCCGTGGGACACCTTGCTCACTTCGGTCGTCCTCTACATCGTGATTCCGGTCGCGCTGGCGCAAATCTGGCGGCGGCGGCTGCTCGCCAGAGGGCAGGCGGCGTTCGATGCGGCCATGACCAAAATCGGCCCGTGGTCGATTACCGCCCTGCTGGCGACGCTGGTCCTGCTCTTTGCCTTTCAGGGCGAGGCCATTTTGCGGCAGCCGCTGGTTATCGCGCTGCTCGCCGTGCCGATTCTGATTCAGGTCTTTTTCAACTCGGCGCTGGCTTATCTGCTCAACCGCTGGCTTGGCGAAAAGCACAATATCGCCTGCCCGTCGGCCCTCATCGGCGCTTCCAACTTTTTTGAACTGGCCGTGGCGGCGGCCATCAGCCTGTTCGGCTTTCACTCCGGCGCGGCGCTGGCGACCGTGGTCGGCGTGTTGATCGAAGTGCCGGTGATGCTGCTGGTGGTGCGCGTGGTCAATGCTTCGCGCCCGTGGTATGAAAAACGAGCCGGGTAAATCCGCTTATTCCATTTCCAGACCAAACGATTACTTTGTCGACTTCGCTTGCCGTGCGATAGCACTGTCTGCGCTTCGTCTTCGCGTACTCGCTTGATCTGAAAATGGAATTACGTTGCGGTCGCCGTCGCCAGTTCCGGCGGCGCGACCCATTGCCGGATTTCATCGAGCGTGACCAGATCGTCGCTCACCGTCGTTGCGCAGAGCCGGGCAATCGAGCGCACATAGTTGTTGGCGGCGCGTTCGGCCAATTCAAGACAATAGCGGGGCGCCCACTGCGCGAGGTGGTCGCTGAGAAAGCGCAGCTGCTTCTGCAAGGCGGCAACCGCTGCGCTGTCGTCGGCGTGCGCCCAGGCGTCGCGCTCTTGCAGGCAGAGCAAAGCCATAAAGCGGAGTTCAGCGCCGAGATGATCGGGCGACGGCGCTTCTGGCGCGACATCGGCAAAACCGGCGGCGGCCGTCTCCTGAGCCACCATGACGGTCAGTTCTCCGGGCAGTTGCCCTTCGAGCACATGCGCTTCAAACGGCAGCGGCTCGCCATGATCTCGGTCGCCAATCACCAGATGGCGCGTAAAGGCGACGGCGGCTTCGTCCGGGTTCGCCAGCCCGGTCTCGACGGCGGCGCGCAGCGCGGCAATCTCGCTGGACGCCGGGTCGCCTTGAGCGCCCGGATCACTCAACATCTGCTTCAGTTCGGCGAGAAAGGCCGGGCCGGGAACTTCGAGAAAAAGCCGGGACAGCAGCCAGTAGCCCTGGCAGCGCCGTTCAGCCTGTTCCCGCAACGATGCCCGGCCAGCCATGATTACTTCTTCCCCTTCGGCGCATACCAGGTGACTTTTTTCTTTTGCTCCTTGCCATGACATTCATGGCAAGCCTCGGCGGTCACCGGGCCGGGAGAGTCCTTGGCCAGCGGCTTGTAGTAGCGCAGTTTGAGGGTGCCGGGCGGCAGCGGTTCGGTTTCGTGGCAATCCTCGCAGTCGAGCTTTTCCTTCTTGCCGTGCAGACGGTGATAGGAGCCTTTCTCGGCCATTGATTTTGAACCCGGCGCTGGCGCTTTTTTCACTGCGGGCGCGGCATCGGCGGCAAGCGCGCCGGTGGCCGGGGCGAGGAACAGGGCGCTCAACAAGGCGATGAAAATGGCGTTTTTCATGATTTGGCCCCTTCTTCGAGAACATAGAACACCTGCGGCGCCGTGCCAAATTCCTTCTTCAACTGCACTGCGCCGGTTTCCTTGATGCGTTTGGCAATATCGCTGCCGGGATCGTCGATGTCGCCGAACATGCGCGCCTGAACGGGGCAGACGAGATCACAGCTTGGCGTATAGGCTTGATCCTTGCCGACGCGGTCGAGCTTGCCGTCCACCGCCGCCTGTTCCAGCTTGTGGTAGCAGAAGGTGCATTTCTCGACCGTCTGGGCCTTCTTCTGGTGCGTCGGGTGACGCGCCGCCAGCGGGATGGCCTCAGAACCGACCGCGCCCTTGCCCGGACTCAGGGGCGCGAGCTTCTTGCCATTGAGCTGCGGCACGCCATACGGACAGGTGTTGCCGCAGTAACCGCAACCGATGCACTTGTCGTAATCGACGATCACCGGGCCGAACTCGGTCTTGCGGATGGCCTTGACGCCGATGTAATCGCAGACCGCCTTGCAGGCTGGTTTTTCGCAGTGCATACAGCCCATCGGGTTATAAATGGTCTTGACCTTGGGATAGGCCCCGACCTCGTATTCGACCATCACGTTCCACGGCGAGCCGGGCGTGAAATAGTTTTCAGTGGCGCACACCGCCACGCACGAACGGCAGCCCATGCAGCGTTTCAGGTCAATCAAACGGCCAAATTTCATGATTTTCTCCTCAGGCCTTGTAGAGCTTGCACTTGGTATCGTTGAAGGAATTGTGTCCGGAGATCAGATCGGGGTGATTCTCCAGAACCTGATTGATCCACGTGCCGTTGCGCGCCGCAGGGGCCATGCCGGGGCTGAAGCTGCCGTAGTGGTAGGAAACGGCGATGGTGTCCGGGCGGATGCCCTCGACCAGCCTGGCCGCGCCCTTGACTTTGCCGATGCGGGTTTCGATCACCACCGTATCGCCATCCTTGAGGCCGAGCTTCTTGCCGGTGGCGCGGTTGATGGTGATGTGGTTGGTCGCCGCGTCAGGCCCCAACGCCTGGTTGAGAATCACGTTGTTGGTCGTATTGCCGGTCTGGTAGCGGTACATGCGCTTGTGCGTGATGACGTAGAACGGGTAGTCGGCGGCCTCGCGGTGCGGCGTCGGGAAGGCGTGCTCGCGGATCGGCAGCGGTGAATAGGCAATCCGCAGCTTGGCCAGATCGAAGCTGCTGAGATTGTTCTTCTTGACGATGCCTTCGGCCTTGTAATAGGTGTCGATCAACTGGTCGGCGTAGAGCTTCATCTTGGCTTTGTCCGGGCCTTTGAACTTGGCTTCGACGCCGCCGAGATACTTGCCCTTGGTGTTGGCCTTGGCTCCGACGAACCCCTGCTCCAGCGCCACCGAAAAGTCTTTTTTGGTCTTGTCGGCCCAGAGGATTTCGACCGTCTCGCGCTGGCTGTAGTCGCGGCCAGGCTCGAACTTCACGTCCTTGAGGCCCCACGCCTTGTTGTTCTCTTCGGCGAACTTGTCGCGGATGCCGAGCCGTTTGGCGAGTTCCTGCACAATGCTGAAAGCATCCTGCTCCAGCTTGAAGGGGTTGCACATCGGCTGGCGAATCGCCATGTGTTTGGCTTCCGGTGTGCCCCGCGTCGGCGCCCAGTGCCAGCTTTCGAGATAGGTCTTGTCGGGCAGCACCACGTCGGCGTACCAGGCGCTCTCGGTCATCACGATGTCGATGACGACGTTGAAGGTTTTTTCCATGCCCTTGAACTGCCGCCACGAATCAGGCACCGAGACGGGCCGGTTGGTGCCGTAGTAGATCTGCATTTCCGGCGTGTAGGGCAGACCGTAGGCTTGCGGGTCTTGCACGACGAGATTGGGCGTCTGGGCGATGTGGTGGTTGGCGTAGGGAAAAAACACGCTCTGCGCCAGATCAGCCCGGTTGGGCGGGTATTCGCACTTGCTGATGTCGAAATACTGCGCCCGGCCATAAGCGCCTTCGAGCATCAGGCCGCCGACGGCGTCGATGTTGCCGACCAGCATGTTGACGATCAGGCCGCTGCGCCAGCCCTGCACGCCATGCTCCTTGGCCGACAGGCCGCGGAAGGTGTAAAGAACCGCCGGACGGTGGCGCAGCTTCTGGCCGTCGAGTTCAATCGTTTCGCCGATGCGCGCTTCTTTGGCGAAGGTCTGCGCCAGACGCACGATCGTCGCGGCGGGCACGTCGGCGACCTGTTCGGCGTATTCCGGCGTGATGTCCTTGAGACTGTCGGCCAGTACCTGAAAAGCCGTGCGGCAGGTCTTGCCTTCGTGGCTGTAGCTGCCTTTGAGGGCGGGTTTGACGCCTTCGACATAGGGCTTGGCGCTGTTCGTCACCGTGTCCCAGACCAGCGGTGTCTTGCCGTCTTTGTCCTTCAAAATGACGCCAGCTTCATCGACCAGTTGCGGGGCGTTGGTGTATTCGACGAGGAAAGGCTCGTCGATGGTGTTGGCCTCGATCAGCAACCGAGCCATCGCCAGGATCATCACCACGTCCTTGCCCGGACGCACCGGCACCCACTCGTTGGCCTTGGCGGCGGTCACAGAGAGGCGCGGCTCGATCACCACGGTTTTGAGTCCCTGATCGACGCTCTGCATGGTCTGCCAGTCGAGCCAGCGGGACGCCTGTTCGCCTTCGTAGTAATTGGAGCCGAAGTTGAGCATGTACTTGGAATGCTTCAAGTCAGGCAGGATGCCGCCGCCAGCCCAGGTCAGCTCATCGGCGACGTGGCGGGCGGCTTCGCAGGCCGTGGTGCGGTGCACCATGTTCGGGGTGCCGAACGCCTTGGTGAAACCGACGGCGAAGTTCTCGCCAATCAGATA
>JAITWU010000174.1 GCA_031285115.1 Azonexus sp.
CGTGACCGAAGTAGTCATCGGCATCGCCCCGTTCGAGCGCCTTTTCCGCTTCGTCGAGCAGATGCCGCATCTGCTCGTGCTCCATGCGCATGACCCGGGTTGGCCCCATCGTCATGCCGGTTTTTGCTTCAAAGGCTGGAAACAGGTCGATTTCCTCGGTCGCCAGATGCCTGAGCAACGCCTGGCGAAAATGGCCGAAGGCGGCTTTCCCGGCGGCGGCGTCGCCTTTGGCCACGGCCTCCTCGGCGGTGGCGAACAGATCGTCGCAATGACGATGGTCGGCGGTCATAAAGGTGCGGATAGGGGTCATTTTTTCTCGTCTTGTTTAGCGGCGGTAGATTGTCGTGCCCCCCTCCGGAGGGCACTTTGACGGTTGTCAAATCGTCCGCTTTTGGCGCGGCGCTTACTTCTCCAGCACATAGCCGCCGGGCGCGTCAGCAAGGGCCGGGAAGCGGCGACTGGCGGCTGGATATGCCGCAACCGGCGGGCCGCAACGTTCATCCAGCCAGCGCGTCCAGTCTTCCCACCAACTCCCGGATTTTTTCTCGGCGTGCTCAAGCCAGTGCTCCCAGCCCGCGTTGCGCTCCGGATCGGCCACCCAGTAGGCGCGTTTGGGCGGATTGACCGGCGGATTGACGATGCCGAGGATGTGCCCCGAGGTCGAGCGGACAAAACGCACCGGCGCGGCGACATTGATCTGCTTTCTGATGCGGTAACACTGCTTCCACGGCGCAATGTGATCGTCTTCGGCAGTGACCGCGTAGAGCGGCTGGACAATGCCGTTGAGGTCGATGTGTTCGCCGCCGATTTCGAGCTTGTTACGCTTGATGAGGTTGTTGTGCAGGTACAGTTCGCGCAGATACCAGGAATGCATGGCGCGCGGCATACGGGTCGAATCGGTGTTCCAGAACAGCACATCGAAGGCGGCGAGCGGCTCGCCCAGCAGATAGCTGCCGACCCAGTTGCTCCAGATCAGGCTGTTCGAGCGCAACATGCGGAAGGACGCCGTCATTTCGCTGCCGTCGAGATAGCCCTTTTCGGCCATCGACTCCTCCAGCGCGGCAATGCTCGCTTCGTCAATGAAAACCTCGATGTCGCCGGGATGAGAAAAATCGGTGAGCGTGGTAAACAGCGTCCAGTGGGCGACCGGCATCTCCGCCGGGGCAAAACGCTTGTTGGCCCAGGCCATGTAGGTGGAAACCAGCGTGCCGCCAATGCAGTAGCCGACCAGATGAATCTGCGGCACGTTACAAAATTCGCGCGTCACCCGCACCGCTTCGCCGACGCCTTCGGTCAAATAGTCATCAAACCTGACCTCGGCCATCGCCGCGTCGGGATTTTTCCAACTGGTGATGAAGACCGAAAATCCCTGATCGGTCAGGTATTTGACGAGGCTCTTGCGGGCATTGAGATCGAGGATGTAGAACTTGTTGATCCACGGCGTGGTGATGAGGATCGGCATCGTCCGCGTCTTTTCCGTGGTTGGCGCATAGTGGATGAGTTCGAGCAGGCGGTTGCGGAAAATCACCTTGCCCGGCGTCGTCGCCAGATCCTTGCCGACCGTGAAGGCGTTGGGATCGGCCATCTGGATATTCTTCGCCTTCATGTCGCGCAGCAGGTTTTCCCAGCCCTCGCGCAGGCTCTCGCCCTGGCTTTCGAGGCAGCGGCGCATGGCCACCGGGTTGAGCCAGAAGAAATTGGTCGGCGCCACCATGTTCAGCCATTTGCGCAGCCAGAAGGCCGAACGCCGACGCTCCTTGTCCGAGATGCCCGGCGTCTCATAGAGCATGTCCTCGAAATGGCGGGTGAAGGCCAGATACCACTCCTTGATCACGTCCCAACTCGGCGACTCGCTCCACGCCGGGTCGGCGAAACGGGTGTCATCGGCATGGGGCAAAACGACATCGGTCGATGGCAGGCCGAGCAGCCGTTTGCCGACATGCGCCTGCAAGGCAAAGAGATCCGAAGACAGCGAGTTCATCGCGCGCAGCAATTCCTGCGGGTGCAGCAACCAGGAAACCTCGGCCTGGAGCAGCGAAGTGGTCACGCCATACGGGTCGAGCATCCTGCTGATGGCGTTGCCAAAAGCTTCCGGCGGACTGTCATGCCGCACGTCGAGGCCGTGGCGGCTGTGGCTCGAATGTTCGGACATCGGTTTTATCCCTCTGAATCAGAAGCCGCCCAGTTTACAGGCTAATCCATTCAGCGGATACGGTTAACCGCCCCCGTAGCCAGCCTTCTCCGTCGGCCTGTTTGAAATCCTCCCGACTTGGCGTAGCATGGCCCTGCGAGTCAAGCCAAAAGCATCACTGGCGCAACGTTTCAGGAGTTTACCCATGTTCAAGCACATTCTCGTTCCGACCGACGGCTCGGAACTCTCCAAGGCCGCCGTTGGTCGCGCCGTTACCTTCGCCAAAGAAAGCGGCGCCCGCATCACGGCATTTTTCGCCAAACCGGAATATCCCATCGCCTATTTCGGCGAAGGTGCGCTGATCGACCCGACGACGCCGGAAAAATTTGCCGAAATGGCCAATCAGCAAGCCAGCGAATACCTTAGCGCAATCAAAACCCTGTGCGCCGAAAACGGCGTCGAATGCGACATCGTCGCCGCCACCAGCGATGTGCCTTATGAGGCGATTATCGAGGCCGCCAACCAATCCGGCTGCGATCTGATCTTCATGGCCTCGCACGGTCGCCGCGGCATCAGCGGCTTTCTTCTCGGCAGTGAGACCAACAAAGTGCTGACGCACTCCAAAGTGCCGGTTCTGGTCTATCGCTGACCCGGTTTTTCTTGCCGCAACGCGGCGCTCGCCGTCAGCCGTTTCTGATGGACAACCTGATTAAAGACACCGCGACGCTCGAACTGTTCTGCTGGCTCGAACCCGGCTCCGAACTGCCGGGTTGGGACATCCTCAAAGGCAGCCCCTTCGGCAGCACGCTGGCGACGCCCGAGGGCGGCGCGCCAACGCCGGATGACCAACTGCTTTCGGTACAGAACTACTTTGCCGAATACCACCTCGAATATTTCCGCCAGCGCCGCTACAACCATTTCCCCAGCCGCCTGCACGCCCTCCTGCTGTTTGCCACGCGCACCGACGCGATGACTTTCCGGCACAAATATCCGCAGCGCGTCTTCGGCAAAAATCTCGTCTGCGCCAGCACCCGCAGCGCCTACATCTGCTCCTTCCACGACGCCAGTTGGCTCGACTACCTGCGGCTGCCGCACAGCCTCTCGCTTGCCGCCCTCGATGAAGTCGCCGAGCACTATTGGTCCGGGCGCACGGTCGAGGAAATTGGCCTCACCTTCATGAACGAACCGTGGCCGGAGCCGCCGGTCATCGAGGCCCTGTTTCAAGGCACGCTGGAGCCGGTCTGGGGCTACCAGCAATCGGGCTGGCTGCCGGGGTTTCGTTAAAGAAAGCTCGTGTTAGAGTGCTGCCGCACAACCTAACAACTTTCCCAACAACTTTCAGGAGACCAACCGCCATGAACTTCTACACCATTCACGACCTGACGCCCGGCATGAGCGCCAGTATCGCCAAAACCGTCACCGAAGCCGACATCATTCTCTTCGCCGGCGTTTCGACCGATTTCAACCCCGCCCATATCGACGAGGAATACGCCAAAACCACGATGTTCGGCGGTCGCATCGCCCACGGCATGATGTCGGCGGGCTTTATCTCCGCCGTCCTCGGCACGCGCCTGCCCGGCCCCGGCACCATCTACCTGTCGCAGACGCTCAAATTCAAGGCCCCCGTCCGCCCCGGCGACACCGTCACCGCCACCGTCACCGTCAAGGAAGTCAACACCGCCAAAAACCGCGTCACCCTCGACACCGTTTGCACCGTCGGCGGCAAAGTCGTGGTTGAAGGCGAATGCGTCATGATGCCGCCGGTGCGCCCGGCCTGAGGCCAACCAATCAAGAGCAAACCGGCGGGCGTCGCCGGTTTGGCCTTTCAGAATCGCTCATCCGCCCGCAGAAAGCGCCATTGGCCGAGCGGCAGGTCGCCCAGACGCACTTTGCCAACACGCACCCGCTTCAAGCCGATGACGGCGAGGCCGACCTGTTCGCACATGCGGCGGATTTGCCGTTTTTTGCCTTCTTTGAGAATGAAGTGCAACTGGTCATCATTGAGTTGCTTGACCCAGGCCGGTTTGAGCGGCTTGCCATCGAGTTCGAGGCCGTGGCGCAGCAATTCGAGGCCGCCTTTGACCATCTCGCCGCTGACGCGCACGAGATATTCCTTTTCGATCTGGCTGTCTTCGCCGATCAGTTGTTTGGCAATGCGCCCGTCCTGCGTCAGCACCAGAAGGCCGGTCGAGTCGATGTCGAGCCGCCCGGCAGGGGCGAGGCCCCGCAGCATCCACGGTTTGAAGGGCGGGTCGCCCGATTGTTGCATCTGGCTTGCTGCCGAAATGAGCGTCACCGCTGGCGTGCAGTCCGGCTCCGGCTGACCGGAGACGTAGCCGACCGGCTTGTGCAACAAAATCGTCACCTGCCGCAGTTGATCGCGCTCGGCTTCCTGGGAAATGGTGATTTCCGCCGCCGGGTCGATGCGCGAACCGAGCGCCGCCACTTGCGCGCCATCGACAAAAACCCAGCCGCGCTCGATCCACACATCGGCCTCGCGCCGCGAACAGAGGCCGCGCTCGGACATGACTTTGGAAAGACGGACGCCGCTGGGCGGCGGGGTGGTATCGCTTGCAGGCGCGGCAGCCGGAGACGTTGCCGACTTTGTTTGCCGCTGACGCGCCGAAGTCCGCCGTTCCTCTCCTCTCCCATCCGGGGAGAG
>JAITWU010000085.1 GCA_031285115.1 Azonexus sp.
GGTAATCGTGGGCATCCTCTTTGCTGCGCATCATCCGCGTTTCGCCCGTATCCGGGTCGAACAGCACGGTCGCCTGCCGGATGGCGCGTCCTTCCTCGATTTCGTTGATCTGCCATTGCACTTCGTAATCAATCGCTTCCTTCAAAAAGCGGAAGGAATTGAGATTCTTGATTTCGCGCCGCGTGCCAAAGGGCGTGCCGGGCTTGTGCACCGAGACATTGGCGTCGCAGCGAAACGAGCCTTCCTGCATATTGCCGTCGCAAATGCCAATCCAGCGCACCAGCCCATGCAGGGCGCGGGCGTAGGCGACGGCTTCATCGGCGGAGCGCATGTCCGGCTCGGTGACGATTTCAAGCAACGGCGTTCCGGCGCGATTGAGGTCGATGCCCGATTTGCCGTGAAAATCCTCATGCAGCGATTTACCGGCGTCTTCTTCGAGGTGGGCGCGGGTCAGATTGATGGTTTTTTCGTAAGCCTTGTCACCACTGCCCACCTGCACGGTCAAGCTGCCGCCCTGGACGACCGGCAGCTCAAACTGGCTGATCTGATAGCCCTTGGGCAGATCGGGGTAAAAATAATTCTTGCGCGCGAACACCGACTTTTCGGCAACCTTCGCGCCAATCGCCAGCCCGAAGCGAATGGCGCAATCGACCGCCTTCCGGTTCAACACCGGCAACACCCCCGGCAAAGCCAGATCGACGACGCACGCCTGGGTATTGGCTTCAGCCCCGAAAGCGGTCGCCGCGCCGGAAAAAATTTTCGACACCGTCGCCAGTTGCGCGTGCGTCTCGATGCCAATCACGATTTCCCACTGTGTCATGGTTTCATCCGTTCAAATCAATGTCAGCCGGGCGCTGCTCATGCCAGCCCGTCGCCGCCTGATAGCGGTGCGCGGCATTGAGCAGTCGGGCTTCGGCAAAATAGTTGCCGATCAGTTGCAAACCCACCGGCAGACCATCAGCAAAACCGCAGGGAATCGACATGCCGGGCAGACCGGCGAGGTTCACGGCGATGGTGTAGATGTCGGAGAGGTACATTTTGACCAGATCCGTCGTCCGTTCGCCGAGTTTGAAGGCCGTTGTCGGCGAGGTCGGGCCGATGATGATGTCGCAGGCTTTGAAGGCGCTGGCGAAATCTTCGGCAATCAGGCGGCGGATGCGCTGGGCTTGCAGGTAGTAGGCGTCGTAGTAGCCGTGGCTCAAAACGTAAGCGCCGATCAGGATGCGCCGTTTGACTTCAGCGCCAAAGCCCTGGGCGCGGGTTTTCATGTAGAGGTCGTCGAGGCTGTCGTAATCCGGGGCGCGGTAGCCGTAGCGGATGCCGTCGAAGCGCGAGAGATTGGCGCTGGCTTCCGCCGGGGCGATGACGTAGTAGGCCGGGACGGAAAGATGGGAATTGGGCAGCGAAATATCGACGAGGGTCGCGCCGAGTTTGCGGTATTGGTCGATGGCGGTTTGCACGGCGGCCATTACTGCCGGGTCGCAGCCGTCGTTGAAAAACTCTTTGGGCAGGCCGATGCGCAGGCCAGCGAGCGGTTTTTCCAGATCGCGGGCGTAGTCCTCGACCGGGCGGTCGAGCGAGGTCGAGTCGCGCTCGTCAAAGCCGCACATGGCGTTGAGGAGGAGGGCGCAATCTTCGGCTGAAGCGGCCATCGGGCCGCCCTGATCGAGCGAGGAGGCGAAGGCGATCATGCCGTAGCGCGAAACGACGCCGTAAGTGGGTTTCAAGCCGGTCAGGTTGCAGAAGGCGGCGGGCTGGCGGATCGAGCCGCCGGTGTCGGTGCCGGTCGCCGCCGGGGCAAGGCGAGCGGCGATGGCGGAGGCCGAACCGCCGGAGGAGCCGCCGGGGACGCGCTGCCGGTCCCACGGGTTTTTGACCGGGCCGAAGAAAGAGGTTTCGTTGGACGAACCCATGGCGAATTCGTCCATATTGGTTTTACCGAGCGAAACCATGCCTGCGCCATCGTGCAGTCGGGCAATCACCGTCGCGTCGTAGGGCGAGACGAAATCGGCGAGCATTTTCGAGCCGCAGGTCGTGCGCCAGCCGGTGGTGCAAAAAATATCCTTCTGGGCAATCGGGATGCCGGTCAGCGGCCCGCCCTGACCTGCCGCCAGCCGCGCATCGGCGGCGCGGGCCTGAGTGAGCGAACGCTCGCGGTCGACGCTGATGAAGGCGTTGATTTCCGGGTTGAGCCGCTCGATGCGATCAAGAAACAGGGTCGTCAGTTCGACGCTGGAAATTTCTTTGGCCGCGAGCGCCGCGCCAAGTTGTTTGAGGCTTTTGTTGATCATTCGATTACTTTCGGCACCAGATAAAGACCGCCTTCCGTTTCCGGCGCGATGGCCTGACAGGCGGCGCGGCAGTCGGCTTCGGTCACCGTATCGTCGCGCAGGCGCTGGCTCAGTTCCTGGGCGTGGGCCATCGGCTCGACGCCACGGGTGTCGACGGCCTGCATCTGTTCGATCAACTGAAAAATGCCGTTGAGGTGGTCACGGGTCGTTCCGGCTTCGCTTTCGCTGATCTCGATGCGGGCGAGATGGGCGATGCGCTGGACTTGTTCAAGGGTGAGCGACATGGGCTTGAGGCGGCGGAGCAAGGTTATTGCAGCGCACAAAGTCTGAAAAAGGAAGCGTTGTAAGGTATCATAGAAATTTTATCTGCCGCACCCCCGCGCACACTTCCCAGCGGAGCACAACACTGATGTTCGGATTTCTCTCCAAGTATTTTTCCAATGACCTCGCCATCGACCTGGGTACGGCCAATACGCTGATTTATGTGCGTGGCCGCTCGATCGTGCTCGATGAGCCGTCGGTCGTCGCCATCCGCCTCGAAGGCGGCCCCAACGCCAAAAAAACCATCCAGGCCGTCGGCAGGGAAGCCAAGGAAATGCTCGGCAAGGCGCCGGGCAGCATCACCGTCATCCGCCCGATGAAAGACGGCGTGATTGCCGATTTCACCGTCACCGAGCAGATGCTCAAGCAGTTCATCAAAAAAGCGCATGACTCCAAGCTCTTTTCGCCGAGTCCGCGCATCATCATTTGCGTGCCTTCCGGCTCGACCCAGGTCGAGCGCCGCGCCATCCGCGAATCGGCCATCGGCGCGGGCGCAAGCCAGGTTTATCTGATCGAGGAGCCGATGGCGGCGGCGATTGGCGCGGGGTTGCCGGTGTCGGACGCGACTGGCTCGATGGTCGTCGACATCGGCGGCGGCACCACCGAAGTCGGCGTCATTTCGCTTGGCGGCATGGTCTATGCGGGTTCGGTGCGCGTTGGCGGCGACAAGCTCGACGAAGCCATCATCCATTACATCAGCCGCAATTACGGCATGATGATTGGCGAAAACACCGCCGAAAATGTCAAAAAAACCATCGGCTCCGCCTTTCCCGGCGCTGAGGTCATGGAAATGGAAGTCTCCGGCATCAACAAGGCCGAGGGTATTCCGCGCAAATTCACCATTTCTTCCAACGAAATTCTTGAGGCGCTCACTGATCCGCTCAACCAGATCGTCTCCGCCGTCAAATCGGCGCTCGAAAAAACGCCGCCGGAACTGGGCGCCGACATTGCCGAAAAAGGCATGGTGCTGACCGGCGGCGGCGCGTTGCTGCGCGATCTCGACCGTTTGTTGATGGAAGAAACCGGCTTGCCGGTGTTCGTTGCCGACGAGCCTTTGTCCTGCGTCGCCCGTGGCTGCGGTCTGGCGCTCGATAAAATGGACAAGCTGGGCAGCATTTTCGCTTCCGATTGAGCGGTTTTTTAATCGCCGCCTGCTGAGTTGACGCGATGGCCGGAATCGACGACCACGCACCGCCCCCTTTCTTCAAACGCGGGCCAGCGCCGCTCGCCCTGCTGACCTTCTATCTCGCCGTTTCGCTGGCGCTGTTCGTCGTCGACCTGCGCATGAAGAGCCTCGACCTCATGCGCCAGAGCGTCGCGCTGGTCGTCGACCCGGTGCAGCGGGCGGCGCAGACGCCGGGCAGTCTGGTCGATCACGGTCTGGCTTATGCGCAGGGCTTGCAGGCGATGCGCGAAGAAAATACGCAGCTGAAACAGGCGCAATTGCTGACGGCCCCCAATCTCCAGCGCCTCGAACATCTGGAAGCCGAAAACGAGCGCCTGCGGCGGCTGCTCGCCGTCAAGGAGCGGGAAAAAGCTCGCGGGCAGGTGGCGCAGATCATGTACACGTCGCGTGACCCGTTTTCGCGCCGCATCGTCATCGACAAGGGCCAGCAGGCGGGCATCGTCGCCGGTCAGCCAGCCATCGACGAAGCGGGCGTCGTCGGCCAGGTGACGCGGGTTTTCCCCTTTTCGGCGGAAATCACGCTGATTACCGACAAGGATCAGGCGGTGCCGGTGCAGGTTGCCCGCAGCGGCCAGCGGTCGGTGGTGTTCGGCCTCGGCAATGGTCAGCTCGAATTGCGTTACATCCCGGCCAATGCCGATGTTCAGGTTGGCGATCTTTTGGTCACATCGGGCCTCGACGGTATTTTTCTGCCCGGTTTTCCCGTCGCCAGAGTGAGCAAGGTCGAGCGTGACAATGCTTTTGCTTTTGCCCGCATCACCGCCGCGCCGCTGGCCGGGGTTGAAAATTTCGCCGAGGTGATGATCCTCGCCCCGCGCCAGCCGCTGCCCCCGCCGCCGCCGGAAACCGCCGCGCCGCGCGACCATGCCGACAACGCAGGCCACGCCGCGCGCGGCAAACGATCACGGGGACGCTGATGCAACCAACTTTTACCTCATCGCGCATCCTGCTCCCGGTTCGTCCGTGGTTCGTCGCCCTGACGCTCGTTTTGGCGCTGCTCGCCAATCTGTTGCCGACCGCCAACTGGCCGGGCTTTCCTGACTGGGTGGCGCTGGTGCTCTGTTTCTGGAGCATCCGCGAACAGCGCCGGGTCGGCATGGGCTGGGCCTTTATTTTGGGACTGGCGATGGATGTCGCCGATGGCGCGGCGCTCGGTCAGCATTGTTTTGCTTATGTGCTGCTGGCTTACGCGGCGGCTGCGCAGTCGCGGCGCATTTTGTGGTTTCCGGTGGCGCAGCAGGCGTTGCAGGCGCTGCCCTTGCTTCTTGGCGCGCAACTCGTGCAACTCGTCATGCGCCTCGTCGCCGGGGCTGATTTTCCCGGCTGGGGCTATCTGGCTGGCCCTTTCGTCGCCGCCCTGCTGTGGACTCCCGGCACCTTTCTCCTGCTCCTGCCGCAGTATCAGCCGGTGCACCGCGATGAGAACCGTCCGCTATGAGCCGCCGCTCGCCGCCGATGGGCGATTTTTATCACCACGAGCCGGATACCGGCAGCTTCAGAAAGCGCCTGTTGATCGCCAGCGCGGTCATTCTGCTGGCTTTTTTGCTGCTCTTCGCCCGCTTTTTCTACTTGCAGGTGATGCAGCACGACTATTACCAGACGCGGGCCGAAAGCAACCGCATTTCGCTCGTGCCCATCGTCCCCAATCGCGGCAATATCGTCGATCGCAACGGCGTCATCCTGGCCCGTAATTACTCGGCCTTTACGCTCGAAATCACGCCGTCGAAAACCGCTGGCCTCGAAGAAACCATCGACGGCCTTGCGGAAATCGTCGAAATCGAGCAAAAAGATCGCCGCCGCTTCAAGCGTCTTTTGGAAGAATCGAAGACCTTCGAGTCGATTCCCATCCGCACCCGGCTCTCCGATGAGGAAGTCGCCCGCTTTGCCGCCAATCGCTACCGCTTCCCCGGCGTCGAGGTCAAGGCCCGGCTCTTTCGCCAGTACCCGGAAGGCGAGCTGGCCGCTCACGCCATCGGCTACATTGGCCGCATCAGCGCCAGCGACCGGGAAGCGATCCGGGAGGCGGGCGACAAAGCGCACCAGGATTACGAAGCCAATTACAAAGGCACCGACCATATCGGCAAAATCGGGCTGGAAGCGCATTACGAGTACGAACTGCACGGCCTGACCGGCTACGAGCAGGTCGAGGTCGATGTCGGCGGCCGCGCCGTGCGCGTTCTCGCGCAGACGCCGCCGGTTTCCGGCAACAATCTGACCCTGACGCTCGACAGCCGCTTGCAGAAAGTCGCCGAACAGGCTTTCGGCGGTCGCCGTGGTTCGCTGACGGCGATCGACCCGGCCACCGGCGCGATTCTGGCGCTGGTTTCGTCACCGGCTTTCGATCCCAATCTTTTTGTCGATGGCATTCGCTTCGACGACTGGGACGATCTCAACAACAATCCCGACAAGCCGATGTTGAACCGCGCCATCAACAGCACCTATCCGCCCGGCTCGACTTTCAAGCCGCTGATGGCGCTGGCCGCGCTGACCAGCGGCAAACGCACGCCGGGGCAGGTGCTGGCCGATCCCGGCTATTTCAATTTCGGCGACCGCCGTTTCATGGACGACAAAGCCGGTGGTCACGGCATGGTCGATCTGTTCAAATCCATCGTCGTCTCCTGCAACACCTATTACTACATACTCGCCAACGACATGGGCATCGACGCCATCGCCCGCTTCATGAGCGGCCTTGGTCTGGGCGACAAAACCGGCATCGACATTCCCGGCGAAGCGACCGGCGTTCTGCCTTCGCCGGAATGGAAGCAGCAGCGGTTCAAAAAGAAGGAACAGCAAAAATGGTACGCCGGAGAGACCATTTCGGTCGGCATCGGCCAGGGTTACAACGCCTATTCGACGCTGCACATGGCCCATGCGCTGGCTAATATCATCAATTACGGCAAGGTCTTCCGCCCGCATCTGGTGAGCACCATCGACAATCCGCACAATGGCGAGAAGCGCACCATCGAAACCGAGCCGGTGCGGGAAATCGCCCTCAAGACCGAACAGGTCGACCTCATCAAGCGGGCGATGGCGGGCGTCGTCAAGGAAGGCACCGGAGCGCGCGCCTTTGCCGGAGCGGCGTATGAAGCGGGCGGCAAAACCGGCACGGCGCAGGTTTTCAGCGTCAAGAGCGGCAACAAGTACGTCGCCGGGCAAGTCCGCGAGCGGCTGCGCGATCACTCCTGGTTCATCGCTTTCGCGCCCGTGGACAAACCGCGCATCGTCGTCGCCGTGATGGTCGAAAACGGCGGCTTCGGGGCGCAGTCGGCAGCGCCCATCGTCCGTCAGGTGTTCGACTACTACCTGACCGGCAAGCAGCCCGGCGGCCCGGCGCCGGAGACGGACGCGCCGGAAGACGCCAACGACGGCCCGCTCCTTGAGGAACAGGCCGCCACGGAGCCGCCGCCATGATCGCCGCCAATGGATTTTCAGCAAACGGCAACCGTCATTTTCAGGCTTGCCCTCGCGGCCCCCGGCGACAAATCAATCATTCCAGTTGCATGGAAAAGGATCGGTTTTCGCCGGGCAGATCCATTCCCCCCTCTCCCCTTGCGGGAGAGGGGCCGGGGGAGAGGGGGGCGGCGCTTGAGCGGCTTGCATATGCGTCGCGCCAGACTTGGCCCACCCTCTCCCATCAAGGGCGAGAGGGAAAACCGCGCGCATTTCTGAACGTATTGAATTGGCAATGGAATAAGGCGTTTTGCGCCTGGAGACCGCGATGACCGACCACGCCAACGCCAATTCCCGAGGGCGCGTCCTGTTCGCCAGCCTGATCGGCACCACGATCGAGTTTTTTGATTTCTATATTTACGCCACCGCTGCGGTGCTGGTCTTTCCGCAATTGTTTTTTCCCGCGAGCGACCCGGTATCGGCGCAATTGCAGTCGTTTGCCACCTTTGCCCTGGCTTTCTTCGCCCGCCCGATCGGCTCGGCCATTTTCGGCCACTTCGGCGACCGCGTCGGGCGCAAGGCGACCCTCGTTGCGGCGCTGATGACGATGGGGGTGTCGACGGTCGTCATCGGCCTCCTGCCGACCTGGCATTCGATTGGCGTCGCCGCGCCGGTCTTGCTGATGCTCTGCCGCATCGGCCAGGGCCTTGGCCTCGGCGGCGAGTGGGGCGGGGCGGTGTTGCTGGCGACGGAAAATGCGCCGCCGGGCAAACGCGCCTGGTACGGCATGTTTCCGCAACTCGGCGCGCCAATCGGGTTTTTCTGTTCCGCCGGTATTTTTCTCGCCCTGAGCGCGTTCCTCGATGAGGCGGATTTTCTCGACTGGGGCTGGCGCGTGCCGTTTCTGTCGAGCGCCCTGCTCGTCGCCCTCGGCCTTTATGTGCGGTTGAAATTGCAGGAGACGCCGGCCTTCCTGCGGGCGCTGGCGCAAAACCAGCGCGTCCGGGTGCCGGTTGGCGCGGTCGTCACGCGCTATCCGGCGGTTTTGCTGATCGGCACCTTTGGTTCCCTCGCCACCTTCGTGCTGTTTTATCTGATGACCGTGTTTTCCCTGAGCTGGGGCACGCGCGTCCTGGGTTATACGCGCGACCAGTTCCTCATTCTGCAAATGACGGCGATGCTCGCTTTTGCCATCGGCATTCCTCTGGCGGCGGCGCTGGCTGATCGTTATGGTCGCCGCGCCATGCTGATCGCGGCAACGCTGGCTATCTTCGTTTTCGGCCTCTTGTTCGCGCCGCTGTTCGTCGGCGGGCAGCCGCTTCTCGTCTTTCTCTTTCTCGCCCTCGGCCTGTTTCTCATGGGCCTCACCTACGGCCCGCTCGGCACGGCGCTGGCCGAACTGTTTCCGACGCCGGTGCGGTATACGGGAACCTCGCTCACCTTCAATCTCGGCGGCATTCTCGGCGCTTCGCTCGCCCCCTATCTGGCGACCACGCTCGCCGACCGGCACGGCATCGCCTCGGTCGGCGCTTATCTGTGTCTGGCCGCGCTGCTCACCCTGGTCGCCTTGCTGGCGATCAGGCCGCGCTTCCTGCACGACTAAAGCGGCGGCCATGAAAACATTGCTCAAACGCTTTTTCCACGGCCTCACCGCCCACCTCGACGCGCCGCTCCTGCTGATCGTCCTCGTCCTGATGGCGTTCGGTCTGGTGACGGTTTTTTCGGCCACCTCCAGCGATGGTTTCGACAAGCTCGACAAGCAACTCATCAATATGGCGGTATCGACCGCCCTCATGCTGCTGGTCGCCCGCACGCCGCCGCAAACCCTGATGCGCTTCGCCGTGCCGCTTTACATCACCGGCGTCACGCTGCTCATTGCTGTGGCGCTGTTCGGCGTCGTCGTCAATGGCTCGCGGCGCTGGCTGTCGCTCGGTTTTGTCCGCATCCAGCCCTCGGAAATCATGAAAATCGCCATGCCGCTCATGCTTGCCTGGTATTTTCAAAAGCATGAGGCGATGCTGACGGCGCGGCATTTCATCGTCGCCAGCCTGATTCTCGTCTTGCCCATCGGCTTCGTCTTGAAGCAGCCCGATCTTGGCACCTCGCTCCTGATTGCCGCCGCCGGATTTTTTGTCATCTTCCTCGCCGGGCTGCCGTGGAAAGTGATGTTCGGCCTGGCCGCCGCCGCTGGCGGCGCGCTGCCCTTCGTCTGGTCGCTCATGCACGACTACCAGCGACGCCGCATCCTGACCTTGATCGACCCGACCTCCGACCCGCTCGGCGCCGGTTACCACATCATCCAGTCGACCATCGCCATCGGCGCGGGCGGCAGCTTCGGCAAGGGCTACCTCAACGGCAGCCAGACCCACCTCGAATTCATCCCGGAAAAACACACCGACTTCATCTTCGCCGTCTTTTCCGAAGAATGGGGCTTGCTCGGCAACAGCATCCTGCTTTTCTTGTTCACCTTCCTGATCGGGCGCGGCCTGATGATCGCCGCCGCCGCGCCGACGCTCTTTTCGCGCCTTCTGGCCGGGGCCATTACGCTGGTCTTCTTCATCTACGCCTTCGTCAATATGGGCATGGTTTCCGGCATCCTGCCCGTGGTCGGCGTGCCGCTGCCCTTCATCAGCTACGGCGGCACGGCGCTGGTTACGCTGATGCTCGGCATCGGCATTCTCATGTCGATCCAGACGCACCGCATGTTGGTCAAAAAATGAGCGGACGCTCCCGTCTCGCCGCCCTGCTGCTGCCAACCCTGCTGCTTGCCGCCTGTAGCATCGCCCCGCGCCAGAGCAGCCAGAGCGGTGATAGCGCCGCAACCAACCCGACGCCAGCGAGCCGCGCGCCAACAACCAAGCCAACCGTCACCCTCAAACGCGGCGGCGGTTTTTACAAGGATGACGGCCCCGGCGACGAGATCCCCGACGGCCTCGACGACATCCCCGACGCCCAGCCGAAATGGGAGCCGCTGCACAAACCGGCGACCCGCCCCTACGTCGTGCTCGGCAAGGAATACGTGCCGAACAGCACCGTCAAACCCCACAAGGAGCGCGGCGTCGCCTCCTGGTACGGCAAAAAATTCCACGGCCAGAAAACCTCCAACGGCGAAACCTACGACATGTTCGCCATGACCGCCGCCCACCCGACCCTGGCCCTGCCCTCCTACGTCCGCGTCACCAGCCTCGCCAACGGCAAATCAGTCATCGTCCGCGTCAATGACCGTGGCCCCTTCCACGCCGGGCGCATCATCGACCTTTCCTACACCGCCGCTTACAAACTCGGCTTCATCAACGGCGGCAGCGGTCAGGTCGAAATCGAAGCCATCCTGCCCGGCCAGCCCGGCGGCGCGACCTACGCCCAGGCCGCGCCGTCGGCTGCGCCTGCGCCAGCGTCTTTCGCCCCCGACGAAATCGCGCTTCTGGCGCTGCGAGACGAAGCAGCGCCCGCCGCGCCCGTCATCGACAACAACAACGCACCCGGCATCTACCTGCAACTCGGCGCTTTCGCCAACCCGGAGAATGCCGAAAACCTGCGCAACCACCTCGCCCGCGAACTCGACTGGCTGAGTGAACCGCTGCGCATCCGCGCTGGCAGCGGCATCTACCGCCTGCAACTCGGCCCTTACATGAGCCGTGGCGAAGCCGAACAAATCGCCGCCAAAATCCAGGGCAGCCTTGGGCAAAGACCGGCATTCGTGACACGCGATTGATGGCGCTCGCGCCTGGCGCGCAGCGTACCGCACCCAGTTCGCGGCTTGCGAACTCACCCAGTTGTCATCCTGTTTACAAAATCACATGATTGTCATAGATTTGAAAACCTGCATAACAAGAGGGAGAACAGGATGTTGGGGATATTCAAATCCGGGCAGAGACAAGAAAATCGGGACGCCTTTTATCAGCAGCAAGACCGTATTGCGGCGCTGGAAGCGGAGATACAGACGCTGCGCGCTGACTGCGCCAGTCTGCAGGATGGCGCCGCCGTCGCCCAGTCTCACAGCGCCTGGCTCGAAGCAATACTGAGACACTCCTTCGGCATGGCCGGGATGTTGGTCAATATTCAAACTTCATCACGCAAGCTGTCGGAAGAACTGAAACAGGAAGAACGGGTATTCAAGGAAGGCTCAGTCGCCGCCCATTCCGGACAAACCTCCTCCGGCGTTTTTGTTTCGGGCGTGCAAACCATGTCCAAAACGGCCACCAACATCGCCGGGAACATTACGACCCTGGGCGACCAGGTCAATGAAGTGACAGATATTCTTGGCACGATCAAGGAAATCGCCGACCAGACCAATCTCCTCGCGCTCAATGCCGCCATCGAGGCAGCGCGGGCGGGGGATGCCGGGCGAGGCTTTGCGGTGGTTGCCGACGAAGTGCGCAAATTGGCGGAGAAATCGGCCAAGGCAGCCAAGGATATTGACAGCATCGTCAGCGAGGTACGCATCGGTATTGATATGGCCTCCGGCTCGGTTACAAAAATGTCCGGGGCAGCCGACGGACTGGCGACATCGGGCGGCAAGGCCAGCGAGTCGCTCGGTATTTTGAGCCAGGCGCTGGACTATGCCGGTCAGCTTATCAAGACCTCGGCCCATCACTCGTGGGTCGATCTCCTCAAAATCGACCATGCGCTATTCCGGCTCAACCTCTACATTGGCGCCGTGAACAACTTGCAGGAATATCAGTGCAAATCGCACCACGAATGCCGTCTGGGCTTGTGGTACAGCGAGCAGATGGCCCATTTCAGCGGCAATGCCGCTTTTCGCGCCATCGAATCACCGCATGCGGCATTCCATACGGCAGCGGCTGATTTTATCGCCGCCACGCGCGCGGGCGATGCAGACGCCGCCAAGCGCGCTCTGGACAGCCTGGAGAACGCTGGCAGCGAAGTGATTGCGGCGCTTGATGTGTTTGCGAAAACGGGAGCGCAGTAACTTTCGCTGTCGATTCATTCCATTTTCAGATCAAGCGAGTACGCGAAGACGAAGCGCAGACAG
>JAITWU010000334.1 GCA_031285115.1 Azonexus sp.
GGGGAGAAAAAGAGGCCACCGCGCCAACATGAGTGTGAACGTGTAAAACGAAACCGCTCTAGCGGTCATCGTCAAAAGTCCCTTGAGAGAGAATGCCGGGCCAGCCGCAGCCGACTTGCGCCCCGGAACCGCGTCGCCCATAGGTTGGATAAGGCCGCAGGCCACCATCCAACAGGGGTGGAGCGGTGGATGGCGCTGCTTTGCAACTTATCCCTCCAACACCTGCTGATCGGCAGTTTTTGCCGCTTCGGCAATCTTGCCACCCCGCGGTGACACCATGGCGGCTGCCAGGCAGATTGAACGATAGCATCCCACGCGCCCCCTCATACACTGCTTTTCGGGCAGTGGCACAATACATGCTAGGACATAAGCCCCACTTGATTGTAGCCTGAGTCAGGCGGGGTGTTTATTTTCAATCAACACAGTTTCAACTTGAAAGAGATACATGATGAATCTTGTATCAGGAGATTGCCATGAAAATCATATCGTCCAGCTATGTCAATTCACTTTTGCCAGCCAGTCAGAATAAAAATACCAATATCACTTTTGATTCACTCCTCTCGATCCTTTCTGATCATAAATACAGCCCCCCGAAATCAGTCGCCACTCCAGCAAAAAACGCTGACGTACTGACACCATCGGCTCAGGTCGCCATTTCAAAAAATGCTCAAAATTTACCGGCCCGTACAACAGGAGGGCCGGATCAGTGGTATCAACAATTTATATTAAGATGCGCCAAGGAAGATCCTGCTCATGGCGACGATTTGGCCAAAGGGATTGCTTATGGCAGCACCGATGCTTATGGCAACTTCGACCCCAACGCAAGCCCATTGATGGATATATCAATGTGGCCAACCACATACTATTCCCATACAGGAGGTCTGGTCACTCCTGAGAATCTGGCCGCTTTCAAGGCAGAAAACGTAAAAGCCCATAGCGACATGATTACCCTGTATCAAGCAGAAAAAACAAAAGGAACCCCCGCTGCCGACATACTGGAAAAACTGTTCCGCTACATGGATACCCGATCCGATAGTTATTTGAATATCCTGGGCTGGGAACGCGCAGCGACCGCAACAGCTTAAAAAGCCTAATTTGAATCGCTCAACAAATCGCGGACAACTGCATTGGCCGGTTCGGCGAGGCCAAGATGGCGATAGATCGCCGGGGTGGCGATGCGCCCGCGTAAGGTGCGTTGCAGGTAGCCCTGCTGGATCAGATAGGGTTCGAGCACGTCTTCGATCGTGTCGCGCGCTTCGCCAATCGCCGCCGCCAGATTGTCGACACCGACCGGGCCGCCGCCGAATTTGTCGATGACGGCGAGGAGCAGTTTGCGATCCATCAAATCCAGCCCGGCGGCGTCCACATCGAGCATCAACAAGGCGCTGTCGGCCACCGTCCGGCTGATGTTGCCGTCGGCCTTGACTTCGGCATAGTCGCGCACGCGGCGTAGCAGCCGGTTGGCGATGCGCGGCGTGCCGCGCGAGCGGCGGGCGATTTCGAGCGCCCCGTCGGGGTCGATCGGGGCGTTCAACAAGGTTGCCGAACGGCGGACGATGCTTTGCAATTCTTCGGCAGTGTAGAACTCCAGCCGGGCGACGATGCCGAAGCGGTCGCGCAGCGGGTTGGTCAACATCCCCGCCCGCGTCGTCGCGCCAACCAGCGTAAAGGGCGGCAGGTCGAGCTTGACTGAGCGGGCGGCTGGCCCTTCGCCGATCATGATGTCGATCTGAAAATCTTCGAGCGCCGGGTAAAGGATTTCTTCGACCACCGGACTCAGGCGGTGAATTTCGTCGATAAACAGCACGTCATGCGCTTCGAGATTGGTCAAAATCGCCGCCAGATCGCCCGCCCGTTCGAGCACCGGGCCGGAAGTCTGGCGCAGGTTCACGCCCATTTCGGCAGCGACGATGTGCGCCAGCGTCGTTTTGCCCAGCCCCGGCGGGCCGAACAGCAGCACATGGTCGAGCGCCTCGCCGCGCTTCCTTGCGGCGGTAATGAAAATTTCCAGTTGCTCGCGGATTTTTTGCTGGCCGGTGTAATCGGCGAGCCGCTTGGGCCGCAGCGCTCGCTCCAGCGCCTCTTCCTGCGCTGATTTGCTGTGCGGGGCGATGAGGCGCTCAGTGGCGGGTTCGGCGCTAGCCAGTTGGTCGGTTTCGATCACGCGGCTGGCTCCGGGCTGGGTTTTTCGCCGATCCAGCGGGTAAATAGCATTTGCCCCAAGGCCAGCAGCACCGGCCCCAAAAAGATGCCGATAAAGCCAAAGACCAGCACGCCGCCAAAAACGCCGAGGGCGACGAGGAGAATGGAGAGACCCGCGCCGCGCGCCATGAGCATGGGCTTCAAGAAATTGTCGATGCTGCTGATGACAAAGAGGCCGTAAAGCGCCATGAAAATCGCCCAGCCCGTCTGCCCGTTACTATAGAGCCAGACTGCCGCGCCGCCCCAGATGAGCGGCGGGCCGACCGGAATCATGGAAAGGAAAAAGGTGGCGAAGCCCAACATCACCACGCCCGGCACACCGGCGATCAAAAAGCCGATCATCGCCACCGTGCCCTGCCCCGCCGCTGTGCCGACAATGCCGAGCATGACGCCAAAAACGGTATCGCGTACTTTGGTCAACATGCCGACGCCCAGGTCGCCGCCCAGTTTTTCGGCGGCGGTAGCCAAGGCTTCGCCAATCCGCTCGCCATCGCGGAAGAAAAAGAAGGCGACGAACAACACCAGCGCCATCTGCAAGAGGCCATTGGCGGCAATCCCGGCGGTGGCGACGAGCAGGTTGCGGGTCGGGGCGATCAGTTGTTTCAGGGTCTCGTTGAGCGTCTCGCGGTCGCCCGCCAATTGTTGCCAGCTTTCGCCCAGGCTGCCGCCGACCACGGGCAGGTCGCTCAACCAGGCGGGCGGCTGCGCGGGCAGGCCGCTATCGAGATAGGGCTTGATGTAGCCGATCAGGCTATCAACCCCGCTCGCCAGAGAACCGGCGAGAAACAGGGTCGGCAAGAGGAGAATCAAAATCAGCACCAGCACGACCAGCCCGGCGCCGAGCGCGCGGCGGCCCTTGAGGCGCGGCAGCAGATGGGCGCGGTAAAGCTCCCAGGCGCACAGCCAGATGACGAAGGCAAACAGAATGGCGCCGACAAAAGGCAGCAGGACGGCGACGCAGCCGACGATCAGCAGCAGCACCAGGGCAATTTGCGCCAGCCGCTTGGGGGCGAATTGGGTTTTCATGAAATTTTGGATAGCAGTTTGAGCGCCTGACGGATACCGTCGGCAGTGGTGATGTCGGCGGGCAATTGCTTCAGGGCGGCGCTCGCTTCCTTGTCGTTGTAACCCAGGGCCAGCAGGGCGTCGAGAATATCGTTGCGGGCCGCGCTGCCGCCGAGGCCGGGCGCTCTGCCGCCCGTGGCGTCGGCCAGTTTGCCTTTGAGTTCAAGCAACAGACGCTCCGCCGTTTTTTTGCCAATGCCGGGAATTTTGACGAGCCGCCCGATTTCCTGCCGCGCCACCGCCGCCGCCAGATCATCGACCGACAGGCCGGACAACACCGAGAGCGCCGTGCGCGCGCCGATACCGGAAATTTTCAATAACTGGCGAAAGGCAAAGCGTTCGGCCTCGCTCAAAAAACCGTAAAGAAAATGCCCATCTTCGCGCACCGCGAAATGCGTCAGCAGGCTCACCCGCTCGCCGTTGCCGGGCAGGTTGTAGAAGGTGCTCATCGGCACGTCCAGTTCATAACCGACGCCGCTAACGTCGAGCACGATCTGCGGCGGGTTTTTTTCGACGATGAGGCCGGTCAGTCTTCCAATCATGGGGCAACAGGGGTCAGGTTACAGGGGACGGGTTTCAGTCAGGTTTCCACGGGCAAAGCCCGCGCAGGCAGGACTTTAACCTGTAACCCGCACCCTGTAACCTGTCAACCGATCAACCGCCCGCCGCGAATGCGATACCCGGCGGTCGCCAGCGCCCCCAGCCCCTGTCCGCCGTGGGCGTGGCAAATGGCGCAGGCCAGCGCGTCGGCGGCATCGGTCGAAGGCGTGCCAGCCAGATTCAAAAGCCGCGCCACCATCGCCTGCACCTGTTCTTTGGCCGCCTTACCCTGGCCGACCACCGCCTGTTTGATCTGCAAAGCCGTGTATTCCGCCACCGGCAGGCCGCCATGCGTCAGCGCGCTGATCGCCGCGCCACGCGCCTGGCCGAGCAGGAGCGTCGATTGCGGGTTCACGTTGACGAACACTTTTTCCACCGCCGCCTGATCCGGTCGGTAAGTGGCGATCACTTCGCCAATGCCGGAAAAAAGCGTGGCAATCCGTTGTGGCAGGGTTTCTTTGTCATTCGACCTGATGCAGCCGCTGGCGACGTAGCGCAACTGGCTTCCCGTTTTTTCGATCACGCCAAAGCCGGTCACCCGCAGGCCGGGGTCGATGCCGAGCAGGCGCAGCGGCGAATCGCTATGAGATTTGGCGGGGGCGGACATGGCGGCATTGTACGGGGGCGCGGGCGTCTATCGAAAATGGAATTGATGCGAACTAAAGGCATTCTTACGGGGTGGCGGTAATGTAAAAATATTACCGCCACAAGGAGTATTGTCATGTCATTTTTCAAAGAACTGTTCCGTCTGATATTTGGCAAACATGAAGAAGCGGCTGCCCCGCCGCCGGTCGTCGCGCCGGAACGCATGGTCGCTCCGGGCACCAACATTCATTACCATCCGGAACTGATTGACAAATTGACTGGCGACCATCAGGTCTTGCTGGAACTTTTCGGCGAAACGAGCGAGGCCGCTGGCCGGGGCGATGTGGTCGAGGCCGCCGAACGGCTCGATGCTTTTCGCGTGGCGCTGCATGACCATCTGCTGACCGAGAACGTCAAGCTGTACATCTACCTGACGCATTTCTTTGCCGAAGACCAGCAAAGCCACAGGCTGATTCACGACTTCCGTCACGAAATGGACGCCATCGGCAAAGTGGTGTTGCAATTCCTCGGCAAGTATCAGGATCTTGCCGAACACCCCGAACTGGCTCCCGCCTTTGCCAAAGAACTGGCCGCCATCGGCAAGGTGCTGGTCGATCGCATCAAGCGCGAAGAGGGAACGCTGTACCCGCTGTACACGGGTTAGGGCGGTTTCGTTTTACATGCTCACACATGTTGGCGCGGCCCCATCCACTTCTCCCCTCTCCCGCTTGCGGGAGAGGGGCCGGGGGTGAGGGCAAGGGAGCAGGAAACGTTTGTGCTGTGCATGATTAAACAAAAACTGCTCTAGCGCCATTTTCAGGGATTGCAGGTGGCGCGGCAGGCGGTCGGATCATCGGCGCAAGCCTTGGCCTCGGCCACCGTGCAGTTTTCGCGGGTGCGGTAAGTCAGCGTGATGTTGTTCGGGTAGCTGCAAACCACCTTGGTAATCTTGCCCTGCATCGCCAGCGCGATGCCGCCCGGTTTTCCGTCACGCCACGCCGCATCTGGCAGATCGCAGGAAAGATAGCCGTCGAAGCGGCCATCGGCTGATTCCCAACGGGCCACGTTTTTCATTTTGCGGTAGTCCTCAAAATGCGGGCAGGTGTCGGTTTTTTTGCCGTAGGCGTTGTTGTCGTCGCTGCAATAACCGTGATAGGTGTGTTGCAATTCTTCATCCGTCGGGCAGGCGTTGACCTGCGCCAGGGTCTTGAGGTCAGGGCAGATCAGTTCGTCGGCCAGCACTGGCAGGGGCAACAGGGCGACGAGCGCGGCGGCGAGCAAAAAACGCTGGAACATGGCTATTCCTCGTCGGCTTGACGCCGTTTAATCGTCCATGACGGCGGTGGTGTAAATTTCCTGCACATCGTCGAGGTTTTCCAGGGCGTCGAGCAGTTTCTGCATCTTGGTCGCGTCCTCTCCGGCGAGCAAGCTCTCGCCTTCCGGCTTCATCGTCACTTCGGCAAATTCCGGCTTGAACCCGGCGGCGTCGAGCGCATCCTTGACGGCGATGAAATCGGCGGCGGCGGTGATGACTTCGATCGAGCCGTCGTCATCGCTCGCCACATCCTCGGCTCCGGCCTCAATCGCCGCATCCATCAAGGCCGTTTCGTCGGTGCCGGGAGCAAAAATCATCTGGCCGCAGTGTTTGAACTGAAAAACCACCGAGCCTTCCGTCCCCATATTGCCGCCGTATTTGCTGAAGGCGTGCCGCACTTCAGCCACCGTGCGGGTTTTGTTGTCGGTCAGGCAATCGACCATGATCGCCGCGCCGCCGACACCGTAGCCTTCGTAGCGGACTTCGATGTATTCGACGCCTTCAAGCTCGCCCGTGCCTTTTTTGATCGCCGTGTCGATCTTGTCCTTGGGCATGTTGTTGGCTTTGGCCTTGTCTACGGCGACGCGCAGACGCGGATTAAAGCCGATGTCGCCGCCGCCCATCTTGGCGGCAACGGTGATTTCCTTGGCAATCCGGGAGAAAGCCGCGCCGCGCTTCTCGTCCTGACGCCCCTTGCGATGCTGGATATTGGCCCATTTGGAATGACCCGCCATT
>JAITWU010000353.1 GCA_031285115.1 Azonexus sp.
CCACTTTCCCCCACAGGCTCCATACCCACCCAGGCAACAATGTCCATCCCCACCAATGTGATAAAAACTATCGACAACAGCCCCGCCAGATTGTTCACTCTGCCCGCTACACAATTTCCGAACCCGTGGAATACAAAACACCGTTTCTACGCCGTTGACAACGTGTGGACGAACGACCCCCGCGATCGTTGGCAGGGGGGGTGGGGGGTTGGTTTTTGTTTTGCCGGTCCTTGTCTTGATTTCGTCCTTCGGATGACTCTGTATCAGGCGCGCTCTTATGTAACCAGAATACCAACCACTGGGCTATCGAACGCTGAAAACAATGTGCAGACAAACACGGCGATACGCAATGCCACGTTCACCAACACGCTCAGCCAGATCGCCAGCCGCAGCAACCGGACGCAAATCGGCTGGCTCGCCATGACATTCACGGTTCCCGGCGATAATGGGAAAGAGGAGTATTCGCTTTATTACGAAGTCCCCTACAACAATAACGATGGCGACCCCAAAATCAAACGGTACGACCAATGATAAAACGCTTTTTTCTTCCGGCCGCAACACCCGCGCGGATGCGCGGCATCAGCCTTGTCACCGCCATTTTTCTGCTGGTCATTCTGGCGCTGCTGTCGGCGGCCATCGCCCGTTTTTACAGTACGCAGAACCGTGGTCTCTCAATGGATGCGCTGGCCGTCAAGGCCGATCAGGCGGCGCTGGCTGGCATCGAGTGGGCGAGATTCCTGATTTATGATCCCACGCCCGGCGGCCAGGGCGACACGTACCGCAATTCCGTTTGCAACGGGCAAATGGCCACAGAAACGACCGCCGCCATTCCCGGCACGCCGGTTGCGGTGACGGGGTTGAGCGATTTTCAGGTTTCAGTCACTTGTTCACAGGCGCTCACCCAGTCGGTCGAGGGGCTTCGCACTGATACGCCGGGGCAAACCTCACAGAACCAAACGCCACTGCTCGATTGCAACGGCCAGCAGAAATTTGTCACGGTGTTTGTGTATGACATTACTTCCGCCGCCAGTAACAGCCAGTCAGCGCCCCCCGGCAGCCCGAATTACGCGGCGCAAACCCGCTACGTTCGCCTGCGGCGGGATGTGCCGGTTCCTTCCAATCCGCCATGTTGACTGCCTGCCCTTACCCCCAACCCCACCAATCCGCAAGTGGGAAAGGGGGGAAAATTGATGGCGGCGGCAAGTCGAGCAAGTCCATATTGAAATGGCATCAACACTGCGCCCCCTGATTTTCTGGCTTGGGCCAATGAAGAAAATAGTTGAAAAATGTCATGCAATTACAGGAATCAAAAGGTAAAATTGAATTATTATCAGACATTGTCAAAGTTTGAAACTCAACCCCTTCTCCCTCAAAAGAGGGGCGCGTGTTTTCAGCGAGGCAGAACAAAGGCAGCGAATCGACTGCTTCCCGGAGCGTGTTTTATGGTTAAGGCAGCATCCCTTTTGGCTCAAACATGAAACTTGCACAGTTGTTTTCAAGGTCAGGCCGCGCGGCAAAAGGTGATTTGTTCGCCATTTGCCCCGATGAAACCGGCGTCGCCTTCGCCCGGACGCTGCGCGGCGGCGGCAAGCCGAAGGTGCTCAAATGCAGTTATCGCGCGGCGGCCAATCTGACTTCCGCCTCGTTGGCCCGGCTTGCCAAAGAAGAGCGTATTGATGGCGGCGGACGGGTCATTACACTGCTGGATTCACGCGAGCATCACATTCAACTGGTCGATGGCATCAATGTGCCGCCGGATGAGCAAAAAGCCGCTGTGCGCTGGCGGATCAAGGAAAATCTGGATTATTCGGTCGATGACGCGGCGGTCGATATTGTGCGGGTTCCGACCCGGAGCAATTCGGCGCAGCCTTTGCTGGCGTTTGCCGCAGCCAGCCCGACCATCAAAAAGCGCGTCGATCTGTTTGGCAAGGCCAAACTCAATCTTTCGATCATCGACGTGCCGGTCATGGCGCAGCGCAATATCGCGCAGTTATTTGAAGTCGAAGGGCGCAGTCTCGCCTTGCTTTCTTTTGACCCCAGCGGCTGTATTTTGACCGTGACCAGCGGCGGCGAACTTTATATGCCGCGCCGCTTTGAGATTGCGCTCGCCCAGCTTGAAGACGCCAATGAGATCAAACGCCAGCAAAGCCTCGACCGTCTGGGGCTGGAGTTGCAACGCTCGCTCGATTATTTCAGCCGTCAATTCAGTTGGGTGCCAGTGCAGCGTTTGTTGATTGCCGCGCCCGACCGGCTCAATTTACCGGCGGCGCTGGCGGAAAATCTGGATGTGCCGGTCGAGCCGCTCCATCTCGCTGATATGCTGGACATCAGCGCCGTGCCGGATTTGCGGGATAGTGAGTTCGCCAGCCACATGATTTTGGCGCTGGGCGCGGCGTTAAGGGATGAGAGGCCAGCGCCATGAGCCAGCAGATCAATCTTTTCAACCCGGATTTGCTGGTTCGGAAAAAGCCTTTTTCGGCGACCATGCTGCTCGTAACGCTGGCTGGCATTCTGCTGGCGGGGGCGGCGGCTTATGCTTATGTCGCCTGGAAAAATGCGGAACTGGCCGGGCAATCGGCAGAAATTGATAAACAATACGCCGAGGCCCAGGTCAAATTGGCTGAGTTGACGCCAACGCAAGCCCTGCTCGATGAAATTCGGCAGGCCGAGGCCAGGGCGGCGGCGCAGCAGGAAATCATCAATCTGCTCAAAAGCGGGACGCTCGGCAATACCGCAGGGTATTCCGATTACATGCGGGCTTTCGCCCGGCAAACGGTCAATGGCTTGTGGCTGACGGGTTTTAACATCAGCGGCGCGATGCGCTTGAGTCTTTCCGGCGGGATGCTCAATCCGGACATGTTGCCGCGCTATATTCAGCGCCTCGGCAAGGAGCCGGTGATGCAGGGCAAAACCTTTGGCGCTCTGGAAATGCGGCTGCCGGTCAAAAATGCGAATGCCGCGCCCGGCCCGGATAACAAAACGAACCCGGCGCCGCCTTATATCGAGTTTCTGCTGCAATCGGCTGAGGCCGAGGAGGCGAAAAAATGAAAGCGCAATGGAACAAACTGGCGGCGCAAATCGACGCCCGCGCCACCCGCGAGCGGGTATTGATTTTTGTGGCGGCAGCGGCGGTGCTGGCGGCGCTCATTTATACGCTGTTGATCGACCCGCTGCTGGCGACGCAGCGCAATATGTCACTGGCGATGGCGCAAAAAGAGGAGCAGATCAAATCGCTCAATGCGCAAATGGCGGAACAGGTCAAAAGCGGCGGCCCCAATTCGCCCCTGCGCCAGCAATTGCTCAGAGCGAGAAAATTGATCGCCGAAAGCGACGCTTATTTGCACGGTGTGCAAAGCCGCCTGGTAGAACCGGATGAAATGCCCGGTTTGCTCAAGGCGATTCTGGAAAA
>JAITWU010000374.1 GCA_031285115.1 Azonexus sp.
TGGGTTTCGCTGCGCTCTACCCATCCTACGAACTGATCCCCAGACTATTCAGCCCCGGCGTATGGAACCTCAGCAGTTCCTTGTGGCGGATGCCGTTGGCGGCGAGGCTCGTGTTGAAGTCGGGCGTCCAGGCGGTTTTGGCTTTTTTCCATTCGGCTTGGCCAAAATCGAGCGCGGCGCAGTCGGGGTCGGATTCAAGCAGCGGTTTGACGGTATCGCGCAGAAAATCGCCCAGTTGCATCTCCGGCTCGACGCAAAACATCAGCGTCGAAGCAAAGAGCAGGTGATGATCCCAGCAGACATAAACGATTTGCTTGCCGTTGAAATTGGCGACGCTGTCGCGCGACACGCCGATATAGGGTTTGGTTGAAGCGACTGCCATGTCATGTCTCCTCTCGGATTTTTTGAAAAATCACTGGTTGCTGGTGGCCGTGGCCCGCCAGGCGGCAAAATTGCGCTGGTCTTCGGAGCCGTCGTAATCGCCGTTGTCCGTGCCGTTTCTGAGGCCGACCCAGTCCATCCAGACGCCGATGTCGCCATTGAGCGGGGCCTGGAACAGTTGCGGCATAGGCAGGGCGGCCTGGATGTATTTCTCCGGCTCGTCATTGAAAATGCGCTGGCAACCGTCGGAACAGAAGTGATAAATCTCGCCTTTGTATTCGGTTTCGCGCAGGCAGAGCGTGTTCGGGTCATCCGGCTCGGTGTACGGCGTCGGAATCTGGCAGACCTGACAGAGCTTGGCGAGGCCGGTATTGACGAAGGGTTTGCCAGCGGCTTTGAGTTTTTTGATGTGCTCCCAGCGCGGGCGGTAATACTTGTCAAAGGTGGTCGGGTATTTTTTCGTCAGCCAGGCCATGTCTTCTTCCGACGGAATGCCGGTGTGGAAGGCGGTGCCGAAACTCCACTGGTAGAGGCCGAGATTGAGCTGGTGGGTCATGTGGTCGAGCGCCTTGACGGCGTCGTTCCACTCCAGCGGCAGGCGGATGCCGTAACGGGCGAGGTCGTTGAACAAAGCGCCGCCATTGCCCGCGCCGTAGATTTCAAACGCTTCGCGCCACGACATGACGCGCTTCGGCAGCATGTAATCCATCATCGTGCCAACCACGCCAAGGATGCGGAAGCCACGCCAGAACCATTTGTCGATCCAGCGCTGGACGATGGGCAGATTGTCCGGGTCCTGCTCCAGCATGAACTTGATGCACTCAAGGCCGAGGGTCATGTGGCGGGCTTCGTCCGACTGCGCCGAAAAGCCGAAGGTGACGGTCGACATGTCGCCGTTGTAGGCGGCGCCGGACATGAAGGGCACGAACAGCAGATTGGTCAGCACATACTCGAAGGAAAAACCGATGGCGATCATGAATTCAAACGGCCCCGCCGACATCGCGTCATCGAAAAAGGAGCGCGGCAGGGAGCAGTACCACATGCGGTCGCGGGCCTCGGCAAAGGCGTGGAAGCCGTTGTAGTACTTGTTGTAATTCGACATGGCGTGAATCTGCGTCTGGGCATGGCGAATTTCGTCAATGGCCTGCATCTGGCAGGCCACCCGCGTGCCGACGCCGGGAAATTCGCGGCCCAGCCGGGCAAAGCCCTTGCCAGCGGCGTATTCGCCGGGGCTGATGGCTTGCAGAAAAATTTTGAGCGCCGAGAGATAACGGGCGTCGGTAATGTGCAAATGGCCGTTGTTCTGGGCATGGGCGTCGATGATGGCGTAATACTTGCGCTCTTTTTCCGCCTGATATTTCCAGTAGGCGTCCATGGTCAGGCGGAAGGGGTCTTCCCACTTGCCCCAGTCGTGCACCTTGATGCCTTCGTATTTGACGTAGGGAAAAACCGTGTCAATGCTGTGGTGGGTCGGCTCCCAGCCGAGATCGCGGGTCAGGAGCTTGTATTTTTCCTTGAGGCCCAGCTTCTTTTTGTCGGCTTTCATATCCATTTCATTTTCCTTTCGCTTGTTCCATTTCCAGATCAGGCCGTAGGTTGGGTAGAGCGCAGCGAAACCCAACAAGCGCCGTTCCTGTCTCAGATGGGTTTCGCTTGCGCTCTACCCATCCTGCAAATACTTAACTGTTCCAATACAGGCTGAAGCTGTCTTCATCCTCATCGACGTGGCCGGAGATGGTGATGAGATTGACCTGCAATTCCTGCAAATCGAAGGCGCGGCCCAGTTCTTCCTCGACCGTTTGACGGCGGATGGTGAGCCGCCCCGGCGCGTCGATCTTGACCATCGCCGGTTCACGATTGACCACGGCAGCCGGGTTGTCGCGGACGATGGCGTCGATGATCGGGCGCGTTTCTTCATTGGCCTGCAAGGCGATAAATACGGTGGACATGCTCACTCCCTCAGATTTGAATGCCGGTTTTGCCAAGACGCGCCTTGAAAGCCGCCATTTCTTCAGCGACTGCGGCGGACGCCTGATCGCCGAGCGCAAGGCCGACGACGGGCAGCAGGGCGCTGGCGGCGCGTTCGCTCCAGCGGGCGGCCCATTCGCGCAGCAGGGCGCGGTTGTGTTCCGATTCGGCAGCCGCCGTTTTGAGCACGGCGTCGACCCATTTCTGGCTCTCGACCGACCAGTCGCTCATGAACTGGGTGAGCATGGCGACGGCGGAAGCGCCCTGCGGCGACAGATGATCATCGACGATGCGCCCGTAAATGAGCGGGTAGAGGAGGCCATCCAAGGCAGCGTTCTGGGCGACGAACAGCTCGAACGGGTCGCGCACCATGAAGGTGTCTTCGACATAGTGGCGCAGCGGCTGCCAGGCCGCGCCATGCAGCCAGTCGGCCTTGCCCGCCTCCAGCGCCGCAGTGTCGCCGAGGAGCAGCCCGAGGCGGGAGAGATACTGGGCGATGCCGAGGTTATCCATCGCCTGGAACATGGCTGCCTGGGTAAAAATGGCGGCATAGCCGTAGCCGCAGATAAACGAGTTGTTCATATTGGCGCCCCAGGCGGCGTGGCGCAGGGGCGCCAGCACCTTCAGGGTCGTCGCCTTGAGCGCCTCGGACAGCGAATCGGCGAGGCCGCGCGATTCGACAAAGCTGAAATTGGCCTCGGTCGTCTCCTGCTGGCGGGCGCGCGCCACCGTCCAGGTGTTGTAGTAGTACTGGCGCGGGTCTTTGAGCGCGTGCCAGTCGGCCATGACGATCCGGGTGATGGATTTGTCGTAAATTTCCTGATCGGGGTCCCAGGTCGGGCGGTAGTGCAGATTTTCTTCCGCCTGAATGTCGTAGCTGCCTTCCTGATAGCGGGACGCCGGTTTGTCGCCGAAGCGCCGCGCCAGATGGTCAAAGGTCTGGCGGCGCGGTTCGATGGCGACCGTGCGCAGGTCGATTTGCATGGTGTGTCTCCTGTTTATCTGAAGCGGGTGCCGGTGGCGTCGGCCAGACGCCAGTCCCAGTCGCTGTCGTCCGCTGCCGCCGGGCGCGGCGGCAGCATCTCGACCTGGTTGGCGGCGCAGAATTCGGCGTAGTCTTCGCGGCTCAAAATCATTTCGAGAAAAATTTCCGGCTCGCCGATGGCGAACTCGAATTCGACAAAGCCATTGCCCCGCTCCCCGCGATAGCGGACGAAACGCCGCCGGGTATCGAGCGATGTTTCATCCGGCAAGGCGGCGGCAGCGGCTGGCGTCATGGTCGGCGGCTCAACTGACGACGGTGAGGAAAGTCTCGTGCAGCTTCCGCTGCGGATAATCGAGGCCCGGCCCCAACTCGTCGAAAGTCCAGGTCACTGTCTCGTAGTCGGGGTAAGGCTGGTAGCCGCCCATATACGTCTCGAAGCGGTTGCCGGACGGGTCCCAGGCGTAGATCGTGCAGCCGCGCGTAATGCCGTGGCGGGTCGGGCCGATGTCGATCGGCACGCGGTTCATCGACATGATGTCGCCAGCGCGCAGCACCTCCTCCCAGCTTTCGAGCAGGAAGGAGCAGTGATGCAGCTTGCCCGGCTGGGCATGTTCGACAAAGGCGATGTCATGCACCTTGTGCGAGCACGACAGCCAGATGGCGACATTGCCCGAGCCATCCGGCGTCAACACCCGCTCGACGAGGAAGAAGCCCAACACTTCGGTGAAAATCTTCTGCACTGCGGCGATATTGGGGCCGTAGAGCAGGCCGTGATCGAAGCGGATCGGTGCGATGCCGCGCTCGGAATTGTGGTTCCACGGCTGCGGATTGACCATGTCGAGGCCATTGCCGACACATTTCTTTTCGGCGTACAG
>JAITWU010000409.1 GCA_031285115.1 Azonexus sp.
GGTTATGACTTTCATCTGGTCGACGGCCAGCCGAAACTGATTGAAATCAACACCAACGCTGGCGGCGGGTTGCTCAATACCTGTCTCTTGCGGGCGCATGGCGCGGTTGAAGAAGCCGAAAAAATCGAGCGGGATTTTGTCGCCATGTTCCGTGAGGAGTGGCGTTTGTCGCGGGGGGATGCGCCCTTGTCGCGCATTGCCATTGTTGATGAAAACCCGGCAGCGCAATATCTGGCGCCGGAGTTTGAACTGTTCCGCCGTCTTTTCGAGCGGCACGGCATCGCAGCGGTGATTGCCGATCCGGCGGAGTTTACGCAGGAGGGCGGGCGGCTGTTGCATCAGGGCGAGGTGGTTGATCTGGTCTACAACCGGCTCACCGATTTTTCGCTCGATGCGCCCGCCAGCGCGACTTTACGCGCGGTGTTGGCGGCGGGCGGCGTGGCGGCGGGTGGCGTGGTTGTCACGCCGCATCCTTTTGCTCATGCGCTGTATGCCGACAAGCGTAATCTGACGCTCCTTTCCAACCCGGCGGCGCTCGCCGGGTTCGGCGTGGCGGAAGCGGCCCGCGCCACGCTGCTGGCCGGTGTGCCGCGCACGGTGATGGTCGGGGCGGGGGAGGGCGAGCGTTTCTGGGCCGAGCGCAAACGCTGGTTTTTCAAGCCCGCCGCCGGTTTTGGCAGCCGCGCCGCTTATCGCGGCGATAAACTGACCAAGCGGGTGTTTGAGGAAATTTTGCAAGGCGGCTACATCGCCCAGGAAATCGCGCCGCCCGCCGAATATACGGTGCTGGTTGCTGGCGAGCCGCAGCGGATGAAGGCTGATATTCGCGCTTACGTCTATCAGGGGCGCGTGCAATTGTTCGCCGCCCGGCTCTATCAGGGGCAGACCACCAACTTCCGCACGCCCGGCGGCGGTTTTGCGCCGGTTTTTGCGGTTTGAAAATGGCGTAAGCGCGTAAAATGCCGCCCATGAAAGTATTTGGCATCGCCGGTTATTCCGGCTCCGGCAAGACGACCTTGCTGGAAAAACTGATCCCCTGCCTGATTGCGCGCGGCCTCACGGTGTCGGTCATCAAGCACACGCACCACGGTTTTGACATCGACCGTCCGGGCAAGGATTCTTACCGTCACCGCGAGGCCGGGGCGAACGAGGTGTTGCTGGCCTGCGATGACCGCTGGGCGTTGATGCGCGAGCAGCGCGGCGGCAGCGCCGGTCTCGACGATCTGCTGGCGCGGCTCGCGCCTTGCGATCTGGTGCTGGTCGAAGGTTTCAAGCAGGAGCCGGTGCCCAAGCTCGAAGTCCATCGACCGGAAAATGGCAAGCCGCCGCTTTTTCCCGGTCGCCCGGATATTGTCGCCATCGCTACCGACGCCGCCCTCGATACCGCGCTGCCCTGTCTGCCGCTCGACGACATCGAGCGCATTGCCGATTTCATCCTGACCACTCTCGACTTGCCGGAGCGTCCATGCTGACTTTTGAACAAGCTTTCGACCAGTTGGTGACGGCGGCGCGGCCCGTCATTGAGACCCGCAGCCTGCCGCTGACTGTCGCCGCCGGGCGGGTGCTGGCGGCGGCGCAATATGCCGCCGTCAATTCGCCGCCGCTCGATAATTCGGCGATGGATGGCTACGCCGTGCGCGTTGCTGACATCACGGCTGCCGGTGTCGCGTTGCCGGTCAGCCAGCGGATTCCGGCGGGTTGCATCGGCCAGCCTTTGCAACCCGGTACGGCGGCGCGCATTTTTACCGGCGCGCCCGTGCCCGCTGGCGCGGACGCCGTGGTCATGCAGGAGCATTGCGCGGCGAGCGGCGAGCAAGTTGTCATCAACCACCTGCCGCAACCCGGCGAAAACATCCGCCGCGCTGGCGAAAGCATGGCGATTGGCGATCAAATCCTCAAGGCGGGCATCCGCTTGCGGCCGCAGGATGTGGCGCTGGCCGCTGCCGCCGGTCTGCCGGAACTGCCGGTGCGCCGCCGTCTGCGCGTCGGCGTTTTCTTTACCGGCGACGAACTCGCCCAGCCGGGCGCGCCGCTGCCGCCGGGCGGCATTTACAACTCCAACCGCTACGCGCTGCGGGCGCTGCTCGACGGCCTTGACTGCGAAGTGCGCGACTTGGGCGATGTGCCGGACAATCTTGCGGCGACCCGCGAAGCCCTGCGCCAGGCGGCGGCGGATAACGATCTGATTATCACCAGCGGCGGCGTCTCGGTCGGCGAGGAAGATCATGTCAAGCCCGCCGTCGAACTGGAGGGCCGCCTCGATCTGTGGAAAATCGCCATCAAGCCGGGCAAGCCGCTGGCTTTTGGCGAGGTGCGTCGCGCCGCCGACAATGGCGCGGGCGGCCACACCTGGTTTATCGGCCTGCCGGGCAACCCGGTTTCGGCGGTGGTGACTTTTCTTATTCTGGTGCGCCCCTTCGTCTTGCGTCTGCAAGGCGTCGCCGAGGTGCAGCCGCGCCGTTTTTCGCTGCCCGCCGAATTTGACTGGCCCAAACCCGACAGCCGTGCCGAATTTCTCCGTGGCCGGGTGACGGAGGCGGGCGGCGTCGAACTTTTCCACAATCAGGGCGCGGGCGTTCTCACTTCGCTCTGCTGGGCTGATGGACTGGTGCAACTGCGGCCCGGACAGGCGGTGACGCGCGGTGAGCTAGTCTCCTTCCTGCCGTTTTCGGAGTTGCTGGCGTGAGATCGAGCGCATACCTCAAAATGACCGGCGCTCCCCTCTCCCC
>JAITWU010000026.1 GCA_031285115.1 Azonexus sp.
CAGGGCAATCGCATGAATGCTTTTGGCATTTGCTCAATGACAACAATCGTTTCCGGCTGCCGCAAAAAGCCCCTCTCCCCTCGCGGGAGAGGGGTTGGGGAGAGGGGGAGAATGACCGGAAGCGCCCTTTCCATCGCTTCACCCTCTCCCCCGGCCCCTCTCCCATCAAGGGAGAGGAGTATCGGACGCTGTCGGCCATGTCGATTCAGGCGATTGTCATTCATGCGATTGCCCTGCGGTGCTGCGTCTGTGTCATGACACCGTATCCCGTTTCCTGAAACCGGTATCCTGAAACGATGACGCGCATCTTCTACTCCCTGCTCTGCTATCTGGCGACGCCGTTCATCTGGCTGCGCCTGTTGTGGCGGGCGCGGCGGCAGGCGGATTACCTCCGGCATCTGGGGGAGCGTTACGGTTTTTACGGCGGGCCAAAACCAGCCGCGCCGCTGCTTTGGGTACATGCCGTTTCGGTCGGCGAGACGCGGGCGGCGCAGCCGCTGATCGAAGGGCTGCTGGCGGCGTGGCCAGGGCATTGCCTTCTGCTCACCGGCATGACGCCGACCGGCCGCGCGGCGGGGCGTGAAATCTATGGCGAGCGGGTGGTGCAGGCTTATCTGCCCTACGATTATCCGGGCGCGACGCGGCGGTTTTTCCAGCATTTTCAGCCGCTTTTCGGCGTTTTGATGGAAACCGAAATCTGGCCCAATTTACTGGCGGCGGCTGCTGCCCGGCGGGTGCCGGTGATTCTCGCCAACGCCCGGCTGTCAGAGCGTTCGGCCAGGGGCTATGGGCGGCTGCCGAGGCTGGCGCGTCCGGCGTTCGCCGCACTTTCCGGCGTTTCCGCCCAGACGGCGGACGATGCCCGGCGCATTGCGGCGCTGGGCGCGACGCCGGTTGAAGTCTGCGGCAATATCAAGTTTGACGTGACGCCCGCGCCGGAAAAACTGGCGCTGGGCGAAAGTTGGCGCTCGCTCATCGGAGCGCGCCCGATCTGCCTCGCCGCCAGCACCCGCGAGGGCGAGGAGGAATTGCTGCTGGCCGCCTGGCGTGAGCAAATCTGTCAGCCCGCCTCCGCCGCCCCGCCGCTGCTCGTCATCGTCCCGCGCCATCCGCAACGCTTTGCCGCTGTCGCCGCCCTGCTCGACCGGCAGGGCTGGCGCTGGCAGCGGCGCAGCCTGGGTTTGCCGGATGCCGCCTGCGAGGTCTGGCTGGGCGACAGCATGGGCGAAATGGCGGCTTACTATCGTTTGGCTGATCTCGCCTTTATCGGCGGCAGTCTCTTGCCGCTCGGCGGGCAAAATTTGATCGAGGCGGCGGCTTGCGCCTGCCCGGTGCTGATCGGGCCGCATACCTTCAATTTCAAACAGGCGACGGCAGACGCTATCGCCGCAGGCGCGGCGCGACGAGCGGCGGATGCGGCAACGGTGGTTGCGGCAATGCGCGATTTGCTCGCCACTGCCGCGACATTAGCGGCCATGCGCCAGGCGGCGGGCGATTTTGCCCGCGCCCATCGCGGCGCGACGGCGCGGACGCTGGCGCTCATTGCCCGCTGGTCGGGTCGAGCAGGGCGTTAACGGCCAGCACGTCGTCATCGCCAAGAGCGCCGACGGCCTCCTGCAAACGCAGTTGTGAGAGCAAGGTATCAAAGGTGGCGCGGGCGAGGTCGCGGCGGGTGATGTAGACCTGATTTTCGGCATTGAGCACGTCGATATTGATGCGCACGCCGACTTCATAACCCGTTTTGTTCGAGGCCAGCGCCGATTGCGAAGAAATCAGGGCGACCTTGAGGGCGCGAATCTGGGCCAAGCCGCTGCTGACGCCGAGATAGTGCTGGCGGGCCGCCAGCGCGGCATTACGCCGGGTGGCTTCGAGCATGGCTTCAGCCGCTGCCCGGTTGGCGCTGGCTTCGCGCTGGCGGGAATCGACTTGGCCGCCAAGATAAAGCGGCACGTTGATCTGAACGCCGATGTTGCGGTAATCGTTTTCCAGAACGCCAATCCCCTGGGTGAAGGATTTGCCATAAGCGTAATTGGCGACCAGATCAACGGTCGGATAATGCCCGGCGCGCTGGCGGTCGACCTCGCGCCCGGCAATGTCCGCCGCCGTCTGCCGTATCTGGACCGCAACGCTGCCCTGTTCGGCGGCGCTGACCCATTGCTTGAGGTCGGCGGGCTGCGGCGGGCGGGTTTCGGCATCTTTGCGCAGCGCCGCGAGCTGGCCCGGCGCATAGCCGGTAATCGCCAGCAAGGTATTGCGCTTCGCTTCAACCTCGCTCTCGGCGGCGATTTCCTGCGCCAGGGCAAGGTCGTAGCGGGCTTGCGCCTCATGGGTATCGGTAATGGTGGCCGAGCCGACATCAAAATTCTTTTGGGCGGCGGCCAGTTGCTGACGGATGGCCGCCTTGTTGGCGCGCACGGCGCTCAGATTCTCGTCAGCCAACAGGGCGTCGAAATAAGCCTGGGCGACGCGCAGAATCAAATCCTGCCGGGCCTGGGCAAAATTGGCCTCAGCCTCGGCCACCTGAAATTTCGCCTGGTCGTAAGCCAGCCAGTTCTGCCAGCGGAACAACGGTTGCGACAGGGTTAACTGGTAGCCGTTGGAATTGAAATTCTGCCGCTCGCTGCCGGGGATGTCGCGTACCGACAGCTCATTGTTGTTCCAGAAGCTGTTGCCGGAAAAAGTCAGATTCGGCAACAGCCCGGCCCGGCCCTGCGGCAGTTTTTCGCGCCCGGCATCGAGCGTGGCGCGGGCGGCGGCGTAGTTCGGGTCATGCTCCTGCGCGGCCCGGTAAATTTGCAAGAGATCAGCGCCGCGAGCCGAACCGGCGATCAGCGGCAGAAAAAGCAGGAGCAGCCGGCCAGACCGGCGCAGGCGCTGGATCAGAGCGTGAAAACCGGCTTGGCGGCAGCGCCGTCGAGCGGCGGGGCAACCGTCTCGAAGAGATTGACCGTGTTATAGACGTCGTCGCCGGTGCGGGTCACGAGCACGGCTTCCATCACCGGCTCGACGCCGACGATGGCGGCCAACCGGCCAGCCGGGCGCAGTTGCTTGAGGAGGGCGGGCGGGATTTCCGGCACTGAGCCGGACACCACGATGACATCATAAGCGCCCTGGGCGACGCTGCCCGCAAGGCCATCGCCGGTTTCGACCGTGACATTGGCGACCCCGGCGGCGACCAGATTGCGCCGGGCCTGATCGGCCAGGGCCGGACGTTTTTCAACACTGACCACATGCTCGACGCGGGCAGCCAGAAGGGCCGCCATATAACCGCTGCCGGTGCCGATTTCCAGTGCCTTGTCGGTTTTTTTCAATGCCAGTTCCTGCAACAGCTTGGCTTCGATCTTCGGCGCCAGCATCGACTGGCCTTCGCCGAGGGGAATTTCGAGATCGGCAAAAGCCAGGTTGCGCCAGGCGGGCGGCGCGAAATCCTCGCGTTTGACGACAAACAGCAAGTCGAGCACCTGCGGGTCAAGCACCTCCCAGGGGCGAATCTGCTGTTCGATCATATTGAAGCGCGCTTGCTCGATGTTCATGGAAATCTCCGAAGAATGGGTCGCGGTAGCGGAATTTCGGGAAAAGAAGATTATAGCCGAGAGCCTGCGGCGTGGCTTCAGCGGCCTTCCTTGATCAGACGACCGGCAGTCGCCTGCAACGGACGGGCGTTGTTTTGATAAAGGCGGGCGAAGATCTCGATCTGCTCCGCCGAAATCGCCACCGGCTGCTTCAGAACCAGCCACAGCACACCCTCGCTGCACGGCGGCGTGGTCAACGACCCCATATAGGCATAGTAATTGCGTGAGGCGGGCAGCAGCGCATCAAGATTGAGCGTGACGCCGGGCGGCTCGACGCCGAGATGTTTTTCCAGCGGCAGGTAGTTCCACAAAGTCTGGATAAAGGCATTCTCCGCGCCGCGCTCAAAAAGCACGGCGATGACCGCCAGTTGTCCATCGTCGGCGCGATGCAGCAGATGCGCCGACATATCGTAGCGGCGGCCTTCAACGATCTCCTCGGCGGGATGGTGAAAGTGGATTTGCTCCAGGGCGTAAGTCTTGCCCGTCAGCGTGAAACGGTTGTCGCCAAAAAAAACATCGACCGAATGACCGCTGTCGATAATGCGAAACCCCGAGGGTTGATAGTTGAAATGAAGCGGCTCGACATCGACCTTGATGCCATCGCGGATGTCGATCGGTGACTGACGCTGGCCGGAACCGCAGAGCGCATTGCGCGGATCGAGCCTGGCCCAGTTTTCCGGGCCGCCGGGGCCTTCATAAGACCACTCGACGGGTGGCTTTGGCTTTTCATTGTGCACGACTTCGAGCATATAGCCGCCGCCCGCCTTTTTGGCTGGCGTGGCGGCGTGTGAACGCGGCTTCGGCGGCGAAGGCGCCACCAGAACAGCCGATGGCGGCGACTTCACCGCCGCATCACTGCCGGACGCCACCGACGCAGCGGGCGACTTGACTGGCGTCGCCGTCCGCTCCTTTTTCAGCAGCGCCTCGTTCGCTTCGCGCAACTGACCAGCGGCCTCGTTGGCTTTGGCGACCAGGCCAGCCTGACTATCCTTCGGCGGCCGACAGACTTCGCGCAGCACCTTGTCATCGAGCGTGCCGCCGCGCACCGGCAAATCGACGCCACTGAGCGTTTCCTCGCGGACGACGGAATCGCCTTTCCAGAAGGTGCGCTTGAGGGTATTGGCATTGCGCGCCGCGCAATCGTAGCGGGTCGTCACTTCAATGATCTGGTAAGACGCGCCGGACTGGTGGTCGACCAACTCCCGGTCAAGCACCATGCGGCTCACGGTTTCAACCGTCGAACCTTGGCGCTTGATGCTGGTGCGATCAAGCTCGATACGCTTGCCCGGTTCGGTCGACACATTCTGCCAGACTGGCGCAGCGGCTGCCGTCAGCGGCAGGACAAGGGCCAAGGCGAGCAGCGCCGGTAAAGACATTGGTGACATCACGCCAATTCTATTGGAATTTCCTGCCTCCCGGCCTGATTTCAGCCAAACCGGCAGAGCTGGAGCAAGCCCCCTGTTTTTTGCGACCTCCTGAACGATCAGGCGGCGATCAGAGAGGCTCTTTGGATACAACCCGCCTCCGTCAAACAGCTTGCAAGGCTTGGCGGCAGGCTTGGCATTGCAGATTGCGGTATCAGTCAGGGGGTTCGCGGCCTTGCCTGTCATTTGGGGGTATCTATTTCTGGGGGTAAGTGGTGTTACCCCCACATACCCCCGGATGTAAATGGATTTCGCTGGAACTCCTTGGACGACAAACCAATGAAAAAGCCCGCAGTTACGCGGGATTTCGGACTTTCTTGGAACTTGTTGGAAGTGTTTTTGGCGCCCCCAGGTGGAATCGAACCACCAATTCGCCCTTAGGAGGGGCGGGTTATATCCATTTAACTATGGAGGCGAACCGCAGCCTTGGCCGGGGCCGCATTGTACCGGGCGGCGCGGGCTTCTCATAGCGATTAGAATCACGCCTTTCCGATCATCTGCCGCCTGCCGGGTGTTGTCTCATGCCTTACCTCAAACTTGCCGCCGCCTGTCTCGCTTATGGTCATGTGCCGTTGCTTGATCATGCCGATTTTCAGCTTGATCCGGGCGAGCGGGTGGCGCTGATTGGCCGCAATGGCGCTGGCAAATCGTCCTTGCTGGCGGCGCTGGCGGGCGGCAGCGGCAAGGGGCGGCTGGATGATGGCGAGGTGTGGACGCAGCCCGGCGTCCGCATCGGCTATGTGCCGCAGGAGCCGCCGTTTGATCCGGTGTTGACGGTTTTTCAGGCGGTGGTGGCGGGCATGGGCGAAACCTCGGCCTTGCTTGCCGAATACCATGCGGTTTCGCAGCGCATGAGCGAGGCGGGCGGCGATCATGACGCCCTGCTCACCCGTCTCGATCATCTTCAACAGGCGCTGGAAGCGCGCGGCGCGTGGGCTTATGAAGCGCAGGCGGAGCGTGTGATTGCCCGCTTCGGCCTCGATCCCGAGGCGCTGGTCGGCAGTCTGTCCGGCGGCCAGAAAAAGCGGCTGGCGCTGGCTCAGGCGCTGGCTCAGACGCCGGAAGTGCTGCTGCTCGATGAACCGACCAATCACCTCGATATTGCGGCCATTGAATGGCTGGAAAACCTGCTCATCGAGTCCGGCGTCACCCTCTTTTTCATCACCCATGACCGGGCTTTTCTTGACCGCGTGTGCACCCGCATCGTCGAACTCGATCGCGGCCAACTGGCGAGTTTCCCCGGCAATTTCAGCCAGTACCAGCAGCGGAAAGAAGCGCAACTGCATGAGGAGGCGTTGGCCAACGCCCGCGCCGACAAGCTCCTCAAGGCCGAGGAAATCTGGATCAGAAAGGGCGTCGAAGCGCGGCGCACGCGGGCGGTGTTTCGCGTCCAGCGGCTCGACAAGCTGCGCGCCGAGCGCCAGGCGCGGCGCGAACGGCTGGGCAAAGTCCAGTTGCAGCTTGAAGCGGGCGACAAAAGCGGCAAGCTGGTCGCCGAACTTCTGCATGTCAGCAAGGCGTTTGGCGAAAAAACGGTTGTCCGCGATTTTTCCGCTCGCATCCAGCGTGGCGACAAAATCGGCCTGATCGGCCCCAACGGCGCGGGCAAAACAACGCTGCTGCGGCTCATTCTCGGCCAACTGCCGCCGGATAGCGGCACGGTGCGCCAGGGGACGAAGCTCGAAATCGCTTATTTCGACCAGTTCCGCAGCCAGCTCGACCCGGATTCGAC
>JAITWU010000048.1 GCA_031285115.1 Azonexus sp.
TCCCTCTCCCCTTGCGGGGTGAGGGCGGGGTTTCGCAAAGCACTGCTTTGCGCCGCCCGAACGGGTGAGCCATGCAGGGCGAACCCTCCAGGGAAAGAGGGAGAGGGGGGAAGCGTCCGGCTGCGCCCATACCCCTCTCCCCAACCCCTCTCCCACAAGGGGAGAGGGGCTTTTAGGCGCATCTCCCTCGTCAGGAGAGAAAAGAACGCCATGCCGCAGCCGACCGGCAACCCGCCCATTGGCCGTCAGGCGCAGCCAGATCCGCTCATCGGCCAGCGCATTGCGCAACGGCAGCAGCAAGCCGCCATCGGCCAGCGGCAGGGGCGGGCCGTCCGGCGCGAGGCTGTAACCCGCCAGCGGCGAAGTCGGCAGACGCTCCGGGGCCGTCCAGTGGCCGCCCGCATCGGTCGAAACACTATGCGCCAGCGTGATATTGGCGCTACCGCCGACGCCGATGGCGGCAAACCACAGGTGCAGCCAACTGCCTTCGACATAAAGCTGCGGCTTTTCGACCCGGCGGATATGGGCGAACAACCCGCCCGCTGCGGTTTCGCGGCTGGCAATCACGCGCGGCGCAGTCCAGCCGCCCGGCGCAAACAGGCTGAAATGGATGACCGTCGCGCCCGCTTCATCGCCAGCGGCAGTCCACGCTGCGGCGATGCGGCCATCGGGCAGCCGGGCCAAGGTTGGCTCGCTCATCTCCGGCAGCGGTTGAACGGCAATCCGGGGCGGCGGCAGCGGCTCCCGGACCGGCGTTGGCCAGTCGGGAATCCGCCACCACGCCGCGCCAAGCGCGGCGGCGAACAGCGCCGCCGACAGCCAGCGCGGCAGGGCGGGCATATTCAAGCGACAAAGACCGCGCTGCCCACGCTCAGCGCCCCTTGTAGACCGCCTGCCGTTTTTCCATGAAGGCGTCGATGCCTTCGCCCGCATCCTCGCTCATCATGTTGCAGGCCATCACCTCGCTGGCGTAAGCGTAGGCGTCGCTCTGGTTCATCTCCAACTGGCGGTAGAACATGTTTTTGCCAAGACGAATGGCGACGGCGCTCTTGGCGAGAATAGCGGCGGCCAGACGCTCGATTTCGGCGTCCAGCGCCTCTGCCGGGGCGATGCGGTTGATGAGGCCCTTGGCTTTAGCTTCGTGCGCGTCGATAAATTCGCCGGTAAACAACATTTCCAGCGCCGCCTTGCGCCCGAGATTGCGCGACAGCGCCACCGCCGGGGTCGAGCAGAACAGCCCGACATTGATGCCGGAAACGGCAAAACGGGCAACATCCGCCGCCACCGCCAGATCGCAGGCGGCGACCAGTTGGCAACCGGCGGCGGTGGCAATGCCGTGCACGCGGGCGATGACCGGCTGCGGCAAGCGGCCAATGGTCTGCATCAGTTGGCCGCATTGGGCAAACAGCGCCTGCAAAAACTCCTTGCCCGGATTGGCCCGCATTTCCTTCAAGTCATGTCCAGCGCAAAACGCCCGCCCGGCCCCGGCAATGACCACGACGCGGACGCTTTCACTGGCGGCAATGGCCTCCAGTTCCGCCTGCAAGGCGGCGAGCATGGCTTTGGACAGCGAATTGAACTGGCCGGGGCGGTTGAGCGTCAGCGTGGTCAGTCCATCCGGGCGATCATGGCGGAGGATGAAAGGTTCTTCGTGGCTCATGGCGGGGTCTCCTGTGATTGTTGTCGGAACCCAGCAATTTACCGGAGAAGACATCAACCGGCCAAGCGCCAATCCTGGCCGGTCAATCCCGCTCAACCCCGCGTCCAATCCTCGACGCGCAAGCCGTCAACCCGCCCAAACGCCGCATCATGGGTGACCAAAACCGCATCCGCAGCCAGCGCATGAGCGGCAATCAGCATGTCGAGCGGGCCGAGGACGTTGCCCCGCCTTGCCATCCCGGCCCGCACGCTGCCATAACACCGCATCGCCCTTTCATCCCACGGCAGCACATCGACGCGCCGCAGCAGTTCCGCAATCACTTGCTGAAGCCGTTTGGCCTCCGGCATTTTAGCCAGACCAAACATCAATTCCCCGCCGGTAATGGCCGACAGGCACAGGGCGCTCATCGGCGTCGCCATGATCCGCCGGGAAACTACCGGGTGGCTTTTGATGAAATGGCTGACGGCATTGGTATCGAGCATGTAGCGTTTCATTCGCGCCATCCGGCAAAAGGATCACGCTCCTGCACGCCCTGACTGCGCTCGCTGGCATCGAGAAAATCGGCAGGCGCTTCGGCATCCTTGAGAGCGGCGAGAAAACCATCCCAGTTGGTCGGCTTGCGCGACAAAATCACGTCGCCGGTCTCTAAATCCTGACGAATGAAAACTTCTTTTTCGGCAAAACGATAAGCGGCAGGCAGACGAACGGCCTGGCTGCGACCGTTGATGAACAGCTTGGCAACCTGATTCATGATTTTGCTCCAGAGGAAAAATTGGCATATACCGCAGGATAGGCCCGGAGGCGGCATATATCAAGATGTATGCCAAAGTGTTTGTGGCTGGCCGGGGTAAAATCCGCCCGATGAATCCCCCGCGCTACGTCCATCTCCGTCTTCATTCCGAATATTCCGTCAGCGATGGCATCGTCCGTTTGGGCGATGCGGTCAAGCGGGCGGCGGCGGATGGGATGCCCGCCCTGGCGCTGACTGATCTCGGCAATCTCTTTGGCCTCGTCAAGTTCTACACGGCGGCGCGGAGCAAGGGCGTGAAGCCGATCATTGGCGCTGATGTCTGGATCGCCAACCGGGAGACGCCGGAAGACGCTTACCGACTGCTGCTTCTGGCGCGTAACCGCGAGGGCTACCGGCAGTTGTGCGAATTGCTGACGCGGGCCTATCTCGCCGAGGGGCGGCGCGAGCGGGCGGAGATTCGCCGCGAATGGTTTGCCGAGATCGGCTGCGATGGCCTGATTGCGCTTTCCGGCGGGCATTTGGGCGATGTCGGCGAAGCGTTGCAAAATGGCAATTTCGCCCAGGCCGCCGAGCGGGCGAGTGCCTGGGCGGCGATTTTTCCCGATGCTTTTTATCTCGAAGTCCAGCGTTACGGCCAGCCGCAGCAGGAGAGCATCGTCCAGCAAACGGCTGATCTGGCGGGTGATTTGGCGCTGCCGCTGGTGGCGACGCAGCCGGTTCAGTTTATGCAGAAAGACGATTTTCGCGCCCATGAAGCGCGTGTCTGCATTGCCGAAGGCTATGTGCTGGGCGACCACCGGCGGCCCAAAATTTATACCGAAGAACAGTATTTCAAGAGCCAGCAGGAGATGGTCGAATTGTTCGCCGACCTGCCGGAAGCCATTGAAAACACGCTGGAAATCGCCCGCCGCTGCAATATCGAATTGACGCTGGGCAAGAATTTTCTGCCCGATTTTCCGATTCCGCCGGGTTTGACCATCGCCGAGCATTTGATTGGCGAAGCGCAAAAAGGGCTGGAAATCCGCTTGGCCGAGCTTTATCCCGACCCGGCGACGCGCGCCGAGCGGCGGCCCGAGTACGATGCGCGGCTCGCTTTCGAGTGCGACACCATCATCCAGATGGGCTTCCCCGGTTATTTTCTGATCGTTGCCGATTTCATCAACTGGGGCAAGGAAAACGGCGTGCCGGTAGGTCCTGGCCGAGGTTCCGGGGCGGGTTCGCTGGTTGCTTATTCGCTGCGCATCACCGACCTCGACCCGCTCGCCTACGCCTTGCTGTTCGAGCGGTTTTTGAACCCGGAGCGGGTGTCGATGCCCGACTTCGACATTGACTTTTGCCAGGACAACCGCTGGCGCGTCATCGAATATGTGCGCGAGCACTACGGCGCGGCGGCGGTCAGCCAGATTGCCACCTTCGGCACCATGTCGTCGAAGGCGGTAATCCGCGACGTTGGCCGCGTTTTTGGCCTGCCCTACTCGATGTGCGACCGCATTTCCAAGCTCATCCCGGTCGTCCAGAACAAGCCGGTATCGCTCGCCGAAGCCCTGGAGCAGGAGCCGCAACTGCGCGAAATGATGGCTGGCGACGGCGATGGCGAAAGTGTGCGCGAACTCTTTGACCTCGCCGGTCGCCTCGAAGACCTGACGCGCAACGTCGGTATGCACGCCGGCGGCGTCTTGATCGCGCCGGGCAAAATCACCGATTTCTGCCCGATTTATCAGGCCACCGGGGCCGATGCCTCGCCCGTCTCGCAATTCGACAAGGATGATGTCGAAAAAGCCGGTCTCGTCAAATTCGACTTTCTTGGGCTGCGCAACCTGACCATCATTGAGTTGGCGCTCACTTACATCAAACAGATGACGGGCGAGCGGCCCGACCTGATGGGCCTCGGCTTCAATGACCCCGGCGCCTACCAGATTTTGAAAGAGGCCAACACCACGGCCATCTTCCAGGTCGAATCGGAGGGCATGAAAAAGCTCCTCAAAAAGCTGCAACCCGACCGCTTTGAAGACATCATCGCCGTCCTTGCCCTCTACCGCCCCGGCCCGCTCGGCTCGGGCATGGTCGATGATTTCATCCTGCGCAAAAAAGGCCAGCAGGCCATCGACTACTTCCACCCCGACCTGAAAGCCTGTCTGGAACCGACTTACGGCGTCATCGTCTATCAGGAACAGGTGATGCAGATTTCGCAGATCATCGGCGGCTACACCTTGGGCGGGGCCGACATGCTGCGCCGGGCGATGGGCAAAAAGAAGCCGGAAGAAATGGCCAAACACCGCGAAACCATCGCCGCCGGGGCCAAAGAACGCGGCTATAACCCGGCGCTGGCCGAACAATTGTTCGACCTGATGACCAAATTTGCCGAATACGGCTTCAACAAATCGCACACCGCCGCCTACGCCGTCGTCACCTACCACACCGCCTGGTTGAAGCGCCACCACGCCGCCGCCTTCATGGCCGCCTCGCTGTCCTCCGACATGGACAACGTCGAGACCATGAAAACCTTTTACGAAGATAGTCTCGCCAACAAACTCAAGGTGCTCGGCCCCGACATCAACGCTTCCAACTACCGTTTCGAGCCGGTCGACCGCCACACCATCCGCTACGGTCTGGGCGCCGTCAAAGGCACGGGCGAGCAGGCCGTCGGCGTCATCGTCAAGGCCCGTAACGAGGGCGGGCCGTTTGCCGACCTCTTTGACTTCTGCCGCCGCTGCGACAAGCGCATGGTCAATCGCCGCACCATCGAAGCCCTGGTCAAAGCCGGGGCGTTCGACGCCATCGCCCCGCCGGTCGCCGGTTCCGAACAGGCCGACCGCCACCGGCTGCTGGCCTCGGTCGGCATTGCCATGGAATTTGCCGAACAGGCCGAACGCGACGCCATGCAGACCAGCCTGTTCGATGTCGCCGGCGTTGCCGACGCCCACGCCCCGGAATACGTCGCCGTCAAGCCGTGGGACGAAAAAACCCGGCTCATGGAAGAAAAGACCGCCCTTGGCTTTTTCTTTTCCGGCCACCCCTACAACAGCTACAAAAAAGAGCTGCAACCCTTTATCCGACGCTCTCTCGACCGCCTCGAACCAGCCAGGGAAATGACCCTCATGGCTGGCATCGTCACCGGCGTGCGCACCCTGATGACGCGGCGCGGCAAAATGATGTTCGTGCAACTCGACGACGGCGCGGGGCAAATCGAAGTTTCCGTCTTTAACGAACTGTTCGAGATGGAACAGAAAAAAATCGTCACCGACGAAATTCTCGTCATCGAAGGCAAAGTCCGCTACGACGAATTTTCCGGCAGCAACGCCGTCACCGCCGAAAAACTCATGACCCTGGGCGAAGCCCGGGCGCGTTTTGCCAGACACCTGCTGCTCAAAATGAATGGCGAAGCGGACGCCCGCAAGCTGAAAACGCTCCTCACCCCCTTCACCCCCGGCCCCGCCCCGGTGCGCATCCGCTACCGCAATATTGAGGCCGAATGTGAACTGCAACTCGGCCCCTCCGCCTCTGTCCGCCTCGAAAACGACCTGCTCGACGCCCTTGGCGAATGGTTGCGGGGGGAGAATGTGGAGGTGGTTTACTGACTCGCCCCTTGAATACCCGCGCTCGTCGCAAAATCAGCAGGAGCAGTATTCTGCCGCCCCTGCCATGCCATTTATTCAAGGGGCAGGTTAATCGGGGGAATGGGTCAGGCTGATGATTTTGGCAGCGCCGCCGCCACATCCCGAAACGCAACCAGCGCCGCTTCCAGATGCTCGATGATTTCCTGCTGCAACACATCCGGCGGCGGCAGGTCATTGAGATTGTCCAAGTTTTCATCCTTCAACCAGAAAATATCCAGACTGGCCTTGTCGCGGGCAATCAGGTCTTCGTAAGGGTAAAACCTGAAACGTTCCGGTTTGAGCGGCAACTCTTTTTGTCCGAGCTTTTTTCGTTCGAGATTTCGCCGCTCGGCCTCTTTTCGCTCACGCGCTTGGCGCTCCTGACGCTCATGCCGGTTTTCCGGGTGATAGCAGGTAATGAAATCCTGCAAATCACTCAACTTCAGCGGGCGGGTTTTCAGTGTGAAGCGCATATTGGTGCGTAAATCGTAAAACCAGATACCTTGCGTATGCACCCGGCCATCCTTGGGCGCGTTGTCGAAGAACACCACATTGGCTTTCACGCCCTGCGCGTAAAAGATACCGGTCGGCAGGCGCAGAATGGTATGCACATCGCAGGTTTCCAGCAGTTTGCGGCGAATTTTCTCGCCCGCGCCGCCCTCAAACAGCACGTTATCGGGCAGCACCACCGCCGCCTTGCCGTTCACCTTGAGCAGACTGACGATGTGCTGCAAAAAATTCAGTTGCTTGTTCGAGGTAGTTTCCCAGAAATCCTGCCGCTCGTAAGTCAGCGCGTCGCGGTCTTCTTCACCTTCTTCATTGGTGATGGTCATGCTGCTCTTCTTGCCAAAGGGCGGATTGGCCAGCACGTAATCAGCGCGGGTTTTCGGCTCGGCAATCAAGGCGTCTGAACGCCCGACCGCCGGTTCGCCATCCAGTTCGCCGATGTTGTGCAAAAACAGATTCATCAAACACAGACGGCGCGTGTTGGGTACGATCTCATTGCCGAAAAACGTCGCATCGCGCAAAAACGCTTTCTGGCGCTTATCCAGCCTCGCCTCCGGGCGCGTCAGCCATTTGTACGTCCCCAGAAAAAAACCGCCTGTTCCGCACGCCGGGTCGGCAATCGTTTTCATCGGCTCGGGCCGCACGCAGGCCACCATCGCGTCGATCAGCGCACGCGGCGTGAAGTATTGCCCCGCGCCGCTCTTGGTGTCCTCGGCGTTCTTCTGCAACAAGCCTTCGTAAAGATCGCCCTTGATGTCGGCATCAATACCAATCCACTTTTCGCCGTCGATCATCTGCACCAGTCGCGCCAGCTTGGCCGGGTCTTGAATCTTGTTCTGCGCCTTGAAGAAGATCGCGCCCAACATGCCCGGCTCATTGCCCAGCACGCGCAACACATTCAGATAGTGCACTTCCAGCGGCTCGCCCGTCCTGCTGCACAGGCTCGCCCAGTCGTAACCAGCGGGAATGTGTGTGTCGCGGTTGTAAGGCTCTTGCGTGTACTCGTGCGCCAGCTTGAGGAAGAGCAAATAGGTCAACTGCTCCAGATAGTCGCCATAACCTACCCCGTCATCGCGCAGGGTGTGGCAGAAGCTCCAGATTTTCTGGACGAGGGAGGAGGCGTTCATGGGTGAGGAGCCAGCAAGGGGTAAAAAATGGTCGTTTTTTGATCGGACAGATAATAAAAGTCAGGAAAATTCCAATAAAATCATGCAATTACATGCCTCGCCGAGTTTATTATCTGACGCTAAAGATAATAAACCCCGAAATTTTAGCCAAGGAAGCTTGTGGAGCGTAGAAGCTCTCCAATTTTCTTTGAGGAGCGCAATTGTAAAAATAGACTCCACAAAACGACTTGTGGAGTGGGGTGACTCCACAACCGGACTAAAGCACATCCCGCCCCTCCGCCAGATTGATGAGCCGGGGAAAACACAAAGTCGCAGGACGGCGACCGCTTCCCGCCTGTAGCTCCCGCAAGATACCGCCGTCACGCAATTGGCGTAGCAAGCTGGGCGCAGTTTTTTCGTGGATACCGAACTCTTGGCTCAATTGCTCGGACAAATCAGAGATGCGGAAAATTGGCTTGCTGAAAATCGCATCCAGCAAATGCACCGTGTACTGTGAGTGCGTAAGCGAGTGAATAGCCTGCTTCATCTCCTCGTATAGCACTTTAATGGCAGTGACACGCTGACTGTTCTGTCGCGCCTGTGCCAGCACAGCTTGCAGGAAGAAGGCGATCCAGCCATTCCAGTCACCACTGGCGGAAATGCTTTTGAGTCTTGCATAGTATTCGCTGCGATTACTTTCCATGTACTCAGACAAATAGAACATGGGCTGCGACAGCACTCGCTTTTGGTATAAAAATAAAGGGATCAGAATGCGGCCTATGCGTCCGTTGCCATCCTTAAATGGGTGTAGCAATTCAAATTGGGCGTGTACCACCGCTGTTTGCAACAGAAAATCAATGTCATCACTGTCCAGATACTGCTCCCACGCCTGCAAATGATCGGGAAGTTGCAAGGGATTGGGAGGCACAAAGCTGGCCTGCTCAATGGTGCAACCATAAGAACCAATCCAGTTTTGGTCGCGGCGAAATTCGCCAGGTGTTTTATCCTGCCCGCGCACACTGTCCATTAGGATACGGTGCAACTCGCGCACGAAAGACAATCGAATGGGATAGTCTTTCAGATATTCGCGCGCTGCAAATAGCGCCTTGCGGTAATTGGAGATTTCCTGAATATCCTGGAATTTTTCACCCTCTTTCAGCAACCCGGCTTCCTGTTCCAGCACCTCATCCACTGTTGCTTGAGTACCTTCGATCCGGGATGACAGCACGGCTTCTTGAGTGGTCAGTGGCGACAGCATAACCGCAGGATTGGGAATGCCTTGCAGCAGTCCGTCATAACGTGCCAGTTCGCTGTTCGCCTGTCCAACCAACGGTAATAAACGCCGATAATCCAAATCTGTCAGTGGCAAAATATTCGGGATGTACGAGGTCATTTCAGGTTCTCCTTGGTTTTTCGCTCGCGCGGTTTCTTCTTGTTCTGTGGCGTGTTCAAACTGTAGGGGCGGCATTCTGCCGCCCGTTGTTGTTTGACCGAAGCGGGCGGCAGAATGCCGCCCCTACGAGGGATCGCACGCTCGGCGCGGATACGCTCCAGCAGGGCGCAGGCGGGTTCGTCGTTCGGGTCTTGCGGGACGAGTTGACCGCAGAAGGCGGCGCGGAGGATGTTTTGGCGTTGGGCGGCGGATTGTTTGAGGGCGTGCCTTATTGATTCTTCTTGTAATTCCATCGCTTCTAGTTGTGATTTCAATACGATAGCAAGCTCCTTAATCTCTTGTGTCGGAGGTAATGGAACCCAAACAGCCGCAACCTGTTGGAGATTCAAGCCCGGTTTACCGGCTCCATAAGCAGCGTTATTTAACTGGCCACGTCCTCCCGCATTTGTAGTGAGAAAGGAATGCAAAAAATCCGCAAGTTCTGAGTCTACGGGTCTAATCAATGCAACGTGTTGGCTAACGTAAGTCTCGTTGATTTCAGAGTTAATGCGTGCAGTTTTTCCTACGTTTGCTCCTGTTATTGTTAGCAGTAAATCATTTCTTCTGGCCTTTGTGCGCGCTCCTTCTGCGGTTGTCGGTGGATTGACATATGCAATATCCGACAAATTTAGCCAGTCTCTGTTGATATTTTGCGACCGAATAAACATTGCCCCGGATTTTGCATAGTAATCAGCCCAACCGCGAGAACCACTGGTAATAAATTCAGACAACTGATCCACACTCGCCCAAACCCACCCCTCCGGCAATTCCGGAAAACCACTGGTATCCGGTTTGACCGGCTCGGGATATTTCTTTCGCCAATCTTTCGGCGGTGTTTTGCCTTGTTCCTTGAATTTGGCGAGCTGCTTGGCTTCCCAGCGGGCGCGGCGTTCGGCGAGGATGCGGGCCAACAGTTTCGCACCAGTTTCGTAGGGGCGGCATTTTGCCGCCCGTTGCGCAGGTGGATTCTTCGTGCCACCTTCATTTATCGAAGGATTTGCGGGCGGCAGAATGCCGCCCCTACAACAGGTTTCATCATCTGCCGCCCGTTGTTTTTCCGCCCGCCACTCTGCCGTGAGTGCGCCTTCCACGGCAGCTTTCAGCAAAGATTGACGATATTGCGCCAGCTTCTTTTGTGCGGCCTTGAGTTCGGCCACGCCTGCATCGAGGTCGGTAAGGAGTTCTTCGAGTTTGGCGATGATGCGGGTTTGTTCGGCGGCGGGAGGAACAGGAACGTCAACAGTTGCGAGCCATTTCGTTGGCACACGAAGCTGACCGGCTGTACCTGTCATGTGATGGCGGGCAAGCTTGCGAAATTCAGGTTGCGACAAATAATGTGCAAGCCAAGTACCCGTAACGACTGCACTTGGTCGCAAAACATGAAATTCCGTAGAACCGAAGGCGTAGCGGTTGGATAACTGGGGAACCAGTGCGCCTTTGCCATTTTCCATGCAGGGCGTGATTTTGGCGAACAAAACATCACCTTCGGCAAAGTATGTATAGCCCTTGCGAACTTCACCCAATGGGCGAAGTTGCGAAGCATCAAGTCCGCCGAAATTTTCTTGAACAGCGGACATGGGAACAAAATGAACTGAGGCATCGTCTGCTAAATCCGCATTAAACTTTGGACTGAGGTCGGCGATGCCTTGAATCTCGGCGTGTACCCACCCATTCGGCAACTCACTCACGCCGCCCCCACCTGTTCCACTGGCGGCCAAGTCTTGGCTTCGACACGCTCCCGATACCAGCGGTGCATGGCGGCATCGTCCACGGCGTATTCGCTGCGTGCCGATTTCCAGACCAAGGGAGGATTATGCTGACGCAGGCTTTCAAGCGCAGTTTGTGCCTTCTGCGCGGAAACCTTGCCTGCGGTTTTTTGCTGATAAAAAGCCAGTGCATCCGCATCGTAAGGACGAAAGCGTTGTTCTTTTTCGAGCATACGCCAGAGCACGGCGCGCTCAAGTGGATTGAGGCCAAGATAGTCAGATTCCATCTGCGCCTGGTCATCGCGCAGGCGTTGTTCCGCAATAGCGGCAACGGCAGACTCAAAGCGGCCTTCAATTGCAGCGAATGGACTTAATGCTTCGGTTAGTGCTGCCAAAAAGAACTGTGGCCGGTGGCCGAATCGCTCAAACGCATGGGATAGCACCGCTTTATTGACTGGGCGCAAACCGGGTTGCTGTTGTTCCATGAGGTCAGCCACATAAGCAATGAAATCATCCCCCAGTTCGGGCATGCGCTGAATTTGCGAGCCATAAAAAGGGGCACTGTTGTTGTTGACCAGGCGCAGCAATTTGTCTCGGTCGGAGCCGGACATGACGAGCATCAGATTCACTTTTCCGGGCGCATTCATTTGGTCGCGGGCTGATTTCAATGCAGTCATGGCATCTTCACCGGCTTCGCTGGTGAGTGCGTGCTGGGCCTCGTCAATGATTAAAACGACAGGTTTGCCAGCGCTTTCGCGCAGGGTTCTTAAAGCCTCAACCAGGGTGGCGCCGTCAATACGGCCTATTTTGCTGGTGTCAATCTTCAACGCTCCTGCAATGTTGACGCTTTCCAGCCCGGTGGCTTGGGCTGTTTTGGCAAGCCAGCCCAGATGTGATTGCAGGGCTTTCCCAATGACGTTGGCAATCAGCTCGCCAGGGTCGCGGCGCTTGTGAGTCCACAGGTCAACGTAAACAACAATCAATCCTTGGCGCTCCAGCTCAGGTTTGAGGTCTTCGGTGAGAAAAGTGGATTTGCCAGTACGACGGGGGGCAGCAAGAAACAAGCCGTTATGGGCATCGCCAAACAGGTTTTTGCCTTGTATGGCCGTTGCAAGCTCTTGAGCAAGCGCGACTCTCTGGAAGTGGAGCATGATTTATCCTTTTATATTTAATAATTCATAAATTATGATTTCTTAAATAATACGCCATAATCAGGATCTACGCCACCAACTCCTCATTCATCTGCGCCATCAGCCCATCCAATTCCTTGCCAAACAATCCCCATGCCTTTTGCAAGCCACCCTTGCCTGCCAGTTCGGCGTAATCAAAATCATCGCGGTTGATGCTGCAACTGCTGGCGATGTGGTCTTTCATCAGGCGCAGCCATGCCATCTGCTCGGGGGTGAAGGCGGTGGCGCGCTGGGCGTTGTGGCGGAATATCCAGGCTTGGAAGCGTTTGTCCACCTCGTCGGCAAAGGGTTTGAGTTCCGTGTCCAGCCCCAGCGCGAAACGTACCAGTGAGACCAGATCGGTGAGTTGCCGTTTGCGGTCGGCGCCTTTGACTTGAGTCGCTTGCACACGGGCGTAGGCGTTCCAGAGTTTTTCAGTGGTGAGCATCAGCGGCGGTTTGGCGAGGTGCGCGTGCAGGTCTTCGATCATGTCGAAGGTAAGGGCGCGGCGTTGATACGGCTGCTGGTAGAAAAAGCTCAGGGCGGCAATGTCGTCCTTGTGCTGCTTGAGGGTGTCGGCAAAGGTTTGAATCACCGTTTGCGCCTGCGCCTCGGCCTGTGCGGAAAAGCCGCTGAAGGTGACTTGATCGAGGTTCAGGATGTCGATCAGTTGTTCGCGCTCGCGGCGGGCGTTGTCGATCTCATCGCGCAGTTCGGGCTTGTCGAAGGGCGCACAGGCGGCGGCAACGCGGGTGGCGCGGGCGGCGGCGATTTCTTCGGGCAGCAGGGTGTCTTCGTTGCGGGTAATGCCCTTGGTTTTGGCAGTGGTGAGCGCATCCTGCACGATGGCGTCGGGGTCGAGCGCGGCGATCAAACGCTTGCCCAAATCACCAACCGAAATGCCGTCGGCTGTTTTTTCAATGCGCGCCCTGGCTTTGTCGTCGAGTTGTTTGTTCAGGCGCACAAGGCGGTTGCCGAGTGAGAGCACGGTGTCATCGTCATGGCTGTTCATGGCGACGGCGAGCAACAGGTCTTTGAGCGCCACGCCGGGTTTCTTTTCCAGCGGGCGGCTTTCTGTCTTGAGCGATTTTTCCACGCCAACGGCGTCGATCAGCACAAAATGGGTTTTGGCGCCATCGGCGGATTGGCTCACGCGCTGAAGGCCATCGGCATCCAGACTGCGCACGCCGCGCCCTTTCATTTGTTCGTAATAGCCTTTGCTGCGCACATCACGCATGAAAAGCAGAATTTCGAGCGGTTTGACATCGGTGCCGGTGGCGATCATGTCCACGGTGACGGCAATGCGCGGATGGTAGTCGTTGCGGAAGCTGGCGAGGATGCTGTCGGGGTCTTCTTCGGCGCGGTAGGTGACTTTTTTGCAGAAGGCATTGCCCTCGTTATAAACCTCGCGCACGATTTTGATGATGTCGTCGGCGTGGCTGTCGGTCTTGGCGAAAATCAGCGTCTTGGGCGTTTCTTGGCGCGCCGGGAAAATTTGTGTCTCCACCGCAGTTTTCATCGCGGTAATGACTTCACGAATCTGGCTCGGATTGACGACGGATTTATCCAGTTCCTTGCCGGTGTAAATGATGTCTTCTTCCGTTTGCGCCCAGCGTTTGGCGCGTGTTTGGCGGTCGCGGTGATCAACCCATTCTTTGGTTTCTATCGTTGCGCCGGTGCGGGTGATTTTGGTTTCAATTTCATAAACGTCATAGCCGACGTTGACGCCATCGACCACAGATTGCTCGTAGCTGTATTCGGCAACGACATTGCCACCGAAAAAGCCGTAGGTGCGCTGGTCGGGCGTGGCGGTCAGGCCAGTCAAAAAGGCATCGAAATAATCGAGCACCTGCTTCCACAGGTTGTAGATGCTGCGGTGGCATTCGTCGATGATGATGAGGTCGAAGGTTTCGCTGGGAATGTGGGCGTTGTAAATGACTTCCCTGGCCTGATTTTGTGTTTGCTGCACTTCGTTGAGCGAAATATCTTCCGCCGATTCATCCATCGGCTCGCCGCTCAAAATTGAATAGATGCGCTGGATGGTGCTGATGCACACCTGTGAATGCGGGTCGATGCTGGAAGATGCCAGCCGCTGTACGTTGTAAAGTTCGGTGAATTTGCGACCATCGTCGGGCGGTGTGTAGGCCATAAACTCTTGATGCGCCTGCTTGCCGAGGTTGCGCGTATCGACCAGAAACAGAATGCGCTTTGCGCCGCCGAATTTGAGCAGGCGATACACCGAGGTGATGGCGGTAAAAGTTTTGCCCGCGCCGGTGGCCATGTGGATGAGGGCGCGGGGCTTGTTTTGCGCGAGGGATTTTTCCAGCCCCTTGACGGCGCTGATCTGGCAATCGCGCAGGTTTTGTTGCGGTAGCGCAGGCATTTGTTCAGCCAGACGACGCCGCAGGGTTTCGGACTGGGCCAGCCACTGCGTCAGAGTTTCCGGCTTGAAGAAATGGAAAATTTCACGCGAGCGCGGCGCGGGGTCGGTGTTGTCGGTGAAACGAATGATCTGGCCGGTGGCTTCAAACAAAAAACGTAGCGGCGCGTTGTCCTTGCGCCATTTGAGATTGGCGACGGCGTAGCGTGCAGTCTGCGCTTCGGCTACGGTCAGGTTTTCGCCTGCACTGTCTTTCTTGGCTTCAATCACGCCGCAAGGCTGGCGATCGACGAACAGTACGTAATCGGCTGGGCCGGTGTCGGTGGGATATTCACGCACGGCCACGCCGCGCCCGGCGGCGAGGTTGAGTTGCTTCATGTCCTGAATGATCCAGCCCGCTTGTTCGAGCTTGCGGTCGATTTGCTGGCGTGCTCTGGTTTCGGGGGTCATGGATTATTTTTTGCCGGATGTGTGATGGCGAGTCTATCACCCGACTATCACGTCTCTGCCCGGTTTATCAGGCTACCGGGGTCGATGCCACCGACAAACTGCTAACCCTGGGCGAAGCCCGCGCCCGCTTCGCTAAACACCTGCTGCGCAAAACGCTTGGCGAATGGTTGTTTATTAACGAAAAACGGGGCGCTGGCCCCGTTTTTCGCATGGTGGAAAGCCTTGGCGTTCAGCCTTTTACCGCCCTGCCCGCCACCAGCGGATAAACCACCCCCGCAATCGCCGCGCCGATGATCGGCGCGATCCAGAACAGCCACAGTTGCTCAAGCGCCCAGCCACCGGCGAATAACGCCTGCGACGTCGACCGCGCCGGGTTCACCGAGGTGTTGGTAACCGGGATCGAAATCAGGTGAATCAGCGTCAGACACAGGCCAATGGCAATCGGCGCGAAGTTGCCGGGGGCGCGTTGATCGGTCGAACCGAGAATGACGAACAGGAAAGCAAAGGTCATCACCACTTCGCAGACAAAAGCCGCTGCCATCGAATAGCCACCCGGCGAATGTTCGCCATAGCCGTTGCTGGCAAAGCCGCCCAACTCGAACCCCGCTTTGCCGGTGGCGATCAGGTACAGCGCCAGCGCCCCCAAGGCGCCGCCAATGACCTGGGCGACGACGTAAGGCAGCAAATCCTTTGCCGGAAAGCGCCCGGCTGCCACCAGTCCGACGCTGACCGCAGGGTTCAAGTGACAGCCGGAAATATGCCCGATTGCAAAAGCCATGGTCAGCACCGTTAAACCAAAAGCCAGCGCCACACCGGCAAAACCAATCCCCAATTCCGGGAAAGCCGCCGCCAGCACCGCGCTACCGCAACCACCGAGCACCAGCCATGCAGTCCCTACCATTTCGGCAGCCATCCGTTGAGTCAAAGAAGGCATGAAAATTATCCTCATCAAGTTAAAAAAACGCTGCGAAGTATACTCTGCTTATGACAAGCGGGAGTTCGCGGCGATTGCAACACCACTGGACCTCCTGCGCATGGTGGAATCCAGACTGATGGCCTCAATACGCGCCGGCATGAGCCGGTTGCGTTACCGTCGCGCAAAATGTAGATGGCGCGCCAGTTGCCATTGAGTTGTCAGTTGGCATGACAGCAATGGTGCAAAGACTTTTCACCTTGACGCTATACGTGACTTCCGCAGGCATTGTGGATTCTGACGAGGTCGGGCAAGGTTGTCGAGAATAGCGAATCTATCAAAAGCCGTTTGGGCTTCCCCGTTAGAATGTGCGCATGACTGAATTTTCGGCTTTTCCTCTTCCTCCCGAACCCTTTACCGGCGACAGCCGGGAAGTCGAAGCGGGTGCGTGTTTTGACTGGTTGCAACAGGGCTGGCTGTTATTTCTTGCCAATCCCGGCGTCTGGATTGGCTGTACGGTGCTGCTGATGGTGATTTTGATGGCGATTTCGATTGTCCCGGTTTTTGGGCAGATTGCCGCCCATTTGCTGGCGCCGTTGTTCGGCGCCGGGATGTTCCAGATTTGCCGGCGTCAGGCCAATGGTGACGATGCCGAGATCGTTGATCTGTTTGTCGGTTTTCGCCGCAGCGCCGGGCCGCTGGTGATGGTCGGCGTGTTTTTCGCCATCGGGATTTTCGGCCTTGCTTTTCTCGCTTTTCTGCTGGTCACCGGCGGCGTTTTGGGCGCTGCCGTCACGGGCCGTGTGGCGGGTTTCGGCTTTGCTTTTGGCAGCATCATGCTGGCTGGCCTTCTGGTCATGGTGTTGTCGGCGCCCGTCATTATGGCGACCTGGTTTGCCCCGGCGCTGGTGCTGTTCCATGATATGAAGCCGGTCGCCGCGATGCGCGCGAGTTTTGCGGCGGGGGTGAAAAACTGGCTGGCGATGGTGATTTTTGGCGTCTTTTTGGTGGTGGCGCTGTTTTTTGCCTTGCTGCCGCTTGGCCTTGGGATGCTGCTCCTGCTGCCGATTTTTTCCGGCGCGGTCTATGCCTCTTACCGCGACATCTTCGAGGGGGCCTGAACGGTGCGCGCCCATGCTGTGACTTCCGCCCAGGGCTGGCGCTGGCTGCTCGCCGGTTTTGCCATTTTCCGCCGCAATCCGCCGCTCATGTCGATGCTGGTTGTGATCTACGGATTGACGGTCATTTTTCTCAACCTGCTGCCCTTGGTCGGCGCTGTGGCTGTCACCCTGGTGACGCCCGGTCTGTCGGTCGGATTGATGCAGGCGGCGCGTAACATCGAGCGCGGCCAGGCCGCCGGTATCCAGACGCTGTTTGACGGCCTCAAACAGAATACGCGCACGCTGCTGGCGCTCGGCGGCCTTTACCTGCTGGTGACGCTCGGCGTCCTTGGCCTGTCAGCCGTCGTCGATGGCGGCGAGTTGTTGCGTTATCTGCTGGCGGCCAGCCACGCCGAGCGGGCGGCCTTTGAAAAGGCGGATTTCGCGTTGCCGGTTCTGTTCATGTCGATTCTCATGACGCCGGTGGCGATGGCCTGGTGGTTTGCCCCGCTGCTTGCCGCCTGGCATCGGCAGCCGCTGGGCAAGGCGCTGTTTTTCAGCTTTGTCGCCTGCTGGATCAACTGGCGGGCCTTGCTCGCCTACGTCGCCGCCGTGCTGCTGGCGGCGGGTGTGCTGCCCGCCGTTTTGCTGACCCTTCTGGCGTTGCTGCTGCCCGGTTTGGCTGGTTTCCTCAGTTTGCTGCTGGTTGTTTTCATGATGCTGGTCGGCGCTCCGGTGATTTTCGCCAGCGTTTATGCGAGCTACCGGGATATTTTTGGAATTTCCGAAATTGCCTGAGCCATTGCCTGAACCCCTTGGTCTCTTTGGCGGCACGTTTGACCCGGTGCATTTCGGCCATCTGCGGCTGGCTGAAGAAGCCAGCGGCCAGCTGGAACTGGCCGGTGTGCGCTGGCTTCCTGCCGGTCAGCCGGCGCATCGGGGCGAGCCGCAGGTTGCCCCGGCCGAGCGGCTGGACATGGTGCGGCTGGCCACAGCGGGCAACGCCCGCTTCGTTGTCGATGCCGCCGAAGTCGAAGCCGCCGCGCCAAGCTACACCGTGCCAACGCTCGAACGTCTGCGCCGCGAACTGGGCGCCCAGCAGCCGCTGGTGCTGCTGCTGGGCGCTGATGCTTTTGCCGGTCTGACAAGCTGGCATCGCTGGCGCGCGGTGTTTGATCTCACCCACATCGCCGTTTCGCACCGCCCCGGTTTTCCCGTGACCGCCGCCGCCCTGCCGTCGGCGCTCGCCGCCGAACTCGCCGCCCGCAGCGCCGATGTCGCCGCATTGCGCGCCGCTCCGGCGGGCCGCATCGTCACCTTCGCCATGACGCAACTGGCGATTTCCGCGACCGACATCCGCCAGCGGCTCATGGCGGGCCGCTCCGTCCGTTACTTGCTGCCGGACGATGTGCTCGACTATATTCAAACCCATTCCCTTTATAGAAATTCCTGATGGACATCCGCAAGCTGCAAAAAATTGTTGTAAACGCCCTCGAAGACATCAAGGGCAAGGACATTGAAGTCATCAACACGAGCAAACTGACCTCGCTGTTCGATCGCCTCGTGATCGCCAGCGGCGACTCCAACCGCCAGGTCAAGGCGCTCGCCCGCAATGTCCAGGAAAAAGTGCGCGAAGCCGGAGCCAGCGTCATCTCGGTCGAAGGCGAAGAGAGCGGCGAGTGGGTGCTGGTCGATCTTGGCGACCTCGTGGTGCATGTCATGCAGCCGACGGTGCGCCGCTATTACAACCTCGAAGAACTGTGGCAGGTGACGCCGACGCAGCGTCGGCAAGCCGCTGAACAAACCGCCGCCGAATGAAACTTTGCGTGCTGGCCGTCGGCCACCGCCAGCCAGCCTGGGTGAGCGAGGGCTGCGCCGAGTATGTCAAGCGGATGCCGCGCGAACTGCCGCTGACCGTCGTCGACATCAAACCCGAACCGCGCGGCGCGAAAACCCGCGAACAACTCCTGACGGCGGAAAAACAGCGCCTCCGCGAGCACCTGCCGAACCATTGCCGCCTCGTCGTCCTCGACGAAAAAGGCGACAGCCTGACGACCCTGCAACTGGCTCGCCGCCTCGAAACCTGGATGCAGGATGGCCGCGACGTGGCCTTATTGATCGGCGGCGCCGACGGCCTCGATGAAGAACTCAAAACCGCCGCCGCCGAGCGCCTTTCCCTCTCCAGCCTGACTCTGCCGCATGGCCTTGCGCGGCTTTTGTTGTGCGAACAGTTGTACCGCGCTGTCAGCGTCCTGAAAAACCACCCCTATCACCGCGAGGGCTGAGAACCCCGCCGCCAACGACACGATGCCCATGCGCCTCTACCTTGCCTCCCGCAGCCCGCGTCGGCGCGAATTACTGAGCCAGATCGGCGTTGCTTTCGACACCGTGCTTTTCCGCGAAGATTTGCGGGCCGACCCGGAAACCGACGAAACGCCCTTGGCTGGCGAAGACGCTGTCGTCTACGTCGAACGCATTGCTCGCGCCAAGGCCGAGCACGGTCAGCGCATCGTCCGTGAGCGCCGCCTGCTGCCCCATCCGGTGCTGGCTGCCGACACCACGCTCGAATTTGCCGGGCAGATTATCGGCAAGCCAGCCGATGCCGCTGATGCCGCCCATATCCTGCGCCGCCTGTCGGGGCAAAGCCATCGCGTCCTCACCGGCGTCGCCGTCATGCACGAAGGGCGCGCCGAATACATGCTATCGACCAGCGAAGTGCGCTTTCGCCCCCTCGACGAAGACGAAATCCGCCATTACGT
>JAITWU010000071.1 GCA_031285115.1 Azonexus sp.
CGGCTCAGGATTTCGAGGAGGCGGGCGCCGGTGTAGAGGCCGTCGTCAAAGCCGTACCAGCGTTCCTTGAAGAAGGTGTGGCCGCTCATTTCTCCGGCCAGCGGCGCGCCGGTTGCCTTGAGTTTGGCCTTGATCAGCGCGTGGCCGGTGTTCCACATCAGGGGAACGCCGCCGTGCTGGCGAATCCACGGGGCCAGCAGCCGCGTGCATTTGACATCGTAGATGACCATGCCGCCGGGGACGCGGGAAAGCACGTCGGCGGCAAAGAGCATCAACTGGCGGTCGGGGAAGATGACTTCGCCATCTTTGGTGACGACGCCAAGGCGGTCGCCGTCGCCGTCGAACGCGATGCCGAGTTCGGCGTCGGTGGTTTTCAGCGCGTGGATGACATCTTCAAGATTTTCCGGCTTCGACGGGTCGGGGTGGTGATTGGGGAAATTGCCGTCGACCTCGCAGTAGAGCGGCACGATGTCGCAGCCGAGCCGCCGGAACAGTTCCGGCGCGACCGCGCCAGCGACGCCGTTGCCGCAATCCATGACAATTTTGAGCGGGCGGGCGAGCTTGATGTCGCTGACGATGCGCTCGATATAGGCGGCGACGACATCGGCGCTGCGCTTTTGGCCCTGGCCGTGTTTGAGGTTGCCCGCTTCGATGCGCTGGCGCAGGGCCTGGATGGCGTCGAGCGCCAGGGTGTGACCGCCGATGACCATTTTGAGGCCGTTGTAGTCGGGCGGATTGTGGCTGCCGGTGACGGAAACGCAGGAATGGCAGCCGAGTTGATTGGCGGCGAAATAGGTGACGGGCGTTGGCACGCAGCCGATGTCGATGGCGTCGACGCCAGCGGCGGTGATGCCGTCCATCAGGGCACCGGAGAGTTCCGGCCCGGAAAGACGGCCATCGCGGCCAACGGCGATGGCGCTCTGGCCTTGTTCGGCAGCGAGCGAGCCAAGGGCGTGACCAACGCGGCGGACGATGTCGGCGGTCAGCGTTTTGCCGACGATGCCGCGAATGTCGTAAGCCTTGAAAATTTCAGCGGGAAGTTGGCTCATGATCTTTTCCTATGACGTTTGATGAATAAAGAAGTGTAAGAGCCTTTGCGGCAGCCAGTCCAGATTTCCCGGAAAAGCGCCGCTGACGAAGCCGACGTGACCGCCCTCGGCGGGCTGCTCAAGCCGTACTGGCGGGCTGACTTCAGCCGCCGTCGGTAAATAGCGGGGCAGCAGAAAGGGATCGTTCAGAGGATTGAGCACCAGCGCCGGAACGCCGATGGCGGCAAGCCACGGTTTGGCCGCCGCCCGCGCCCAGTAATCCTCGGCCCCGGCAAAGCCGTGCAGCGGCGCGGTAACGGCATCGTCGAAGTCGTACAGCGTGCGCGCCGCCAGCATCCGCTGCCGGTCAAAAAGACCGGGGAAGCGGTCGAGTTGGGCGGCGGCCTTTTGTTTCAGGGTGCCGATAAAGTTCTGCGTATAAATGCGGTTGAAGCCGAGCGCCAGTTGGCGGCTGCACGCCGCCAGATTGAGCGGCGGGCAGATGGCGGCGACGCCGGTGACGACTTTGGCCGCCGCCTCGCCCTGTTCGCCCGCCCATTTGAGCAGGGCGTTGCCGCCGAGCGAGACGCCAGCGGCATGGAGCGGTTGGCCGCCGTTCATGCGGCTCAGGCGGCGCAAAATCCAGTCGATTTCAGCCGCATCGCCCGCATGGTAGGAGCGCGGCTGGCGGTTGAGTTCGCCCGAACAGCCGCGAAAATGCGGCAGCGCCAGCCGCCAGCCCCGGCGCTGACAGGCGCGGGCGGCGGCAATGGCGTAATGGCTGCGGGCCGAGCCTTCGAGACCGTGGAACAAGACCAGCAGCGGCGCGGCGGCGGGCGCGTCGAGAAAATCGACGTCGATGAAATCGTCGTCCGGCGTCGTCCACCGTTCGCGGCGCAGCGCCAGCGGGCGCGGTTTGATGAGGAGCGGCCACAAGGTCTGGGCGTGGCCGCCGGGCAGCCAGGCGGGAGCGCGGCAGGGGGTCAATGAAAGGTGTGCGGCTGGGCGTCGACCAGCGTCTGCCGTTTGTTGTCGACGGCGGAAGCGTGGCGGCAGGCGAGACGCCAGCCGTGCGGGCCGCGCGTGTAGACGTGGGTGACGTAGAGCGTGCTTTGCGGATTTTGCTCCTTGCCGACAAACAGCGTTTCGTTCAGGTGATGGATAGCCAGCATCGAGCCGCGCCACTGCGTGACGACGCGCACCTGAACGCGCAGCCGGGTGTTGGCGAGAATGCCGCGCCAACTGTTGCGGATCGGGGCGAGATCGGTGAGGCGGATGCCGGTTGGATGGACGCAGACAATTTCTTCATCTTCGGCCCAAAGCTGGCTGATTTTTTCGGCGTCGCCAGCGGCGAGGGCTTGATAAAAAGCCCGTTCGACATCGTCGGGGCTGGCGTGGATGGCGGGCGAGGTCATGCGGGACTCCGTTGCAGCACGGTGGCGAGCACTTGCTGCGGCGACAGTTTGGTGAGGCAGTCGAAATGGCCGAGCGGGCATTGACGCTCGAAACAGGGGCTGCAATCAAGCTGGAGGCTCAGTATATCGGCCTGATCCGACAACGGCGGCGTAAAGCCGGGCGAGGAGGAGCCGTAGAGGGCGACAATCGGCCTTTCCAGCGCGGCGGCGACGTGCATCAGGCCGGAATCGTTGCAGACGACGATTTCAGCAAGCGCCAGCAGATCGACGGCCTGACCGAGGGTGGTGACGCCGCACAGGTTGCGGCAGCAGCCGGGCGCAAGGCGGCAGATTTCTTCGGCAATCTCATGATCCTTGGCCGAGCCGAACAGCCATACCGCCCGCCCCTGTTTGGCCAGAGCGCGGGCGAGCGCCGCGAAATGCGCAACCGGCCAGCGTTTGGCCGGGCCGTATTCAGCGCCGGGGCAGAAGGCGACGATGCCTGTTCTCCCCTCTCCCCCGGCGGGAGAGGGGTTGGCGGAGAGGGGGCGCTCGATGCCCAGTTCAGCCAGCGTCCGCGCCTGGTCGGCAGCCGTCGAGCGCAAACGCGGCTGGGCGATGGGCCGGGGCAGCGGCGCGCCGGGCGCTTCGGCCAGTTGCATGAAACGCTCGATCATCAGGGGCAGGGCCGTTTTGTCGAGGCGATGGCGAACGTTGATGAGGCCGTAACGGGCTTCGCCGGTAAAACCGATGCGTTGCGGAATACCGGCCATGAAAGGAATCAGCGCCGATTTGAGCGAATTGGGGAGAATCCACGCCGCTTCATAACGCCGCGCCGCCAGCTCGCGGGCCAGCCGCCAGCGGGCTTTGAGATTGAGCTGACCATGCCCGAAGGGGTTGTCGATGATGTCGCCAATGTCATCCATGCGCTGTAACACCGGCGCTACCCAGCGCGGGGCCAGGGCGTCCAGTTGCAAGCCGGGGTGGCGCGCGCAGAGCCGGGCAAACAGCGGCTCGGCCATGATCGTGTCGCCAATCCAGGCGGGGGCGAT